>DMUD01000050.1 GCA_003476475.1 Cytophagales bacterium
CAATTTTGCATGTAACTTTTTTGGACAACGGTAATTTGGTAACTGAAAGCTACTCATATAAATTTAGCGGTAATTTTTTGATCCTGACTCTTACCGCAACCACCGATCCTGATAATGCTATAGGTGCCTCACTTTATCTACAGAGATAAGTTCAGTTAAAAACCAACAAAAAAAAGCGAGCTTAGCCTCGCTTTTTTTGTTCTAAGGATTTCTCATCTTAACTTAGTTCCTTGTTCGCCAAAGCCTTTCATAAAATGAAATATCCCATATTTTTTTTGGTTTTCTTCTTTTTTGCATTTGGGCAAACCGAGGTTTTTGCCCAAAAGAAAATGCAAAAGAAGTTAGATAAAATAGAACGGAAGTTCCAGGCCGGCAAAATCAAAAGGGCCAATAAGAAAAACGAGGCGTTTATTAGAAAAATGCTCAGAAGCGGAAAAAAAGATTTCGGATTTGGCGCTACCGCTTACCTGAATCAAGGGAAAATATTAGTGCAAATGGGTCGGCACATGCAATATGAAAAAAGCTTGAAAGAAGCTGTTGGCATTATCAAAAGGGTGTACAACGACACTGGCAGGGTCGCCTACGAAACTTACCTTGGCATTGCTGAAACTTATTATCATTTTGGCCATTACCGCAAAAGCTTGGATGCCCTTAATCAAGCTGAGATTATTTACGACAAATCGATAGAGAAACATGCGTCGTTCCTTCCCTCCAAATCTTTGCTTTTGGCTAGAATAAATGTGCAAATGGGCTACTTAAACAAGGCCGACAGTATTGTAACCGACTGCTTGCCAAAACTAGAAAACCGTATCATGCGATCGGAAAAAGGAGTGGATGGTAAAGGCAGAACCAAAAATATAAAGGTGGGCTCTTTCGATTTTAAGGCAAGAAAACAGGCCTACGCATGGGCTACCAGCACCCAAGCCGACATAGCCCTGAAAAGAGGACTGAATGACACTGCTGATTCACTTTTAAAGCTAAGTAACCGATGGGTAGATAAAAACTTGGGTAGCCGCAACCCCGTCAAAATGCAAAACTTCCAGGCCATTGCCAGTATCGAAGAATCGAAAGGCAACTTACGTACTGCTACAGCCTACAATGTGGCGGCTTGGAAGGCTGTGAAAAACAGGCTGGACATTTATTACTTCCGAGGCTTCGAACGCATGGTATACAGTAGGGCCATCAAAGACCGTTTTTCTATGATGTATCACAAAAGTTTGGCCACCTTCGAACGTAAAACCAGTTTTTATTATGACAAGGAAAATGTGTTTTATGCCAACAAGGAATTGCTGGAGGAGTGGATAAATGCCAAACGATTCGACCATAATTTTGTAAAAGAGCGACTAACCGAATTCATGGGCAATGGTTTGCACATCCCTTTGTATTCAGCAGCTCGAATCAAAGCACAAGAAATTCATGTGTTATTGGACGTGCGCGAAGGGTTGTACAAGCCTGCCGAAGACACCCTCATGAATATACTGAACGTAATGAAGGAGCTATATGGCGAACAAACCCCCGCCTATCATCGCCGCAAGCTTGACCTTGCCGATTTTTACTTGCGAAAAACCAATAACTTGAAGAAAGCCGAAGAGATTTATCTGCAAAGTTTTATTGGGGTGGTGAGCAAGGAAATGTCGCCAAGACATGAAAAATATGTGCAGTATTTGGACAATATCGGAGTATTGTATGCTTTGTGGGAAAATTTTATGAAGTCGGCGGAATACCTTCAAATGGCTGAAAAACAAGCCAAAATAAATTTTACCGACCAAAGTCCAAAATATGCCTTGATACTAGGCGATTTGGTGAATGTGTACTTGGAGTTGGGCAAATACACCCAAGCTAAACATTTGTTCGAAAAAGCCGAGGCAGTGTTGGATGCGGGCAACATAGATGATTATACGCCTGCCTATGCCCTCACCTACCAAAACATAGCGGAAGGTTATAGTACATTCGGTTTTTTTGACAAGTCGCTGAAAAACTTGCGAACAGCAGAAAAAATAGTGAATCAGAATGTCAAAAGGGGCTATAACATGGGCGAAAATTCGAGTATCGACGATTTGGGTGCCTACTATTTGCGCACTGGCAAATACCGCGAAGCCGAAAGAATTTTGAAACAATCTGTTGCCGAAAAAGAAAAATTGAAAGGCAAGGAAGCCGCCGAACTCATAAAGCCGCTCAATCTTTTGGGCTTGAAGCATTATCTCACAGGCGATTACGGCCAAGCAGAAATCCAATTGAATCGCGCCGTGAAACTGAGTATCAAATATTCGGGTGATACTACCTTGCGCTATGCCGAAAGTTTGAAAATATTGCGCAAGCTACATTCTGCCTTTGGCGACTATGAAAAAGCCGAGTCGGAGTGTAAAAAGCAGATTGACATTATAACACGCATTCAAGGTTATGATAATATCAACCTAGCCGATGCCCTTGTCGATATGGCCATCATACGGTACAACCTTGGAGGCGATGTCAACGATTCGCGTAAAATGCTTTTCGAATCTAATTCCATTCTCAAAAAACAGCTCGGTTCGGACAATCCTTCCTACGTCAACGGGCTGAAAACGTTAGCTTTCTTTCAAATGGAAACCAACCAGCTAGCGTCTGCAGACAGCCTCATAGCGGCATCAGAAAAATATTGGGAAACAAAACTGGGCAAAAACAATGTCTATACTCCAGAAATAGACCTCATATGGGGAGACTTGTATCGCAAGCAACGAAAATATGCCCAAGCATTGCAAAAATACCAAGACGCGCTTAGCCTGTACAAAAGCAAATTCAGTTCGCAACACCCCGATTATGTAAAAACCCTGAGTCGTATTGCCAAAACCTATTACGCCAAAGGTGATTATAAAAATGCACTTTCTACCTTGAATGTAGCCACTGAAGGCTATCACAATTTTATATCAAAATATTTTCCTGTTTTGAGTTTTGGCGAAAAGAGCAAATACTGGGAGACTATAAAGGGGGACTTTGAATTTTTCAATTCTTTGGCCTTGAAAATGAAAGACAAAGATCCTGATTTGATAGGCCAAATGTACGATTACGTGCTAGCCACCAAGGCACTACTTTTGAGCAATTCTATCAAAGTGCGCCAAAGGATATTGAACAGCGGCAATCCCGTACTTATTGGCAAGTTCAATGCTTGGAATGATAAAAAGGAGTTATATACTCAAATCCTTTCCTACTCCCAAGAACAATCAAAAGTGGCCAATCTAGATCCAGCCAAACTGGAAAAGGAAATAAACGACCTTGAAAAGGAACTGAGTGCTTCTTCGGAAGAATTTGCCAAAAGCTTTGAAAACAAGGTATTTCATTGGAAAGATGTACGCAAATCGTTGAAAGAGAATGAAGCTGCTATCGAAATAGTGCGATTCCGGTATTACGAAAATAGTTTTACCGATTCTATTATCTATGCAGCACTCGTCTTAACTGACCAATCTAGTGGCAACCCCGATTTAGTGCTTCTGCCCAACGGCAATATGCTCGAGAAAAAATACATCAAATACTATCGAAATACCATTAAGTACAAAAACGAAGACCACCTGTCGTACGATGTTTTTTGGAAACCAATTGAATCGAAACTAGGAGGCATACACACCATTTATCTTTCTAGTGAGGGGGTTTATAACCAGCTAAATGTAGAAACTCTGCAAGACGATAATGACACATATCTGATAGACAAATACGATATTCTGTTGGTAAGCAATACCAAAGATTTGGCCATAACACGTATTTATGAAAAGAAAAAAATCAAGAAAAATCTTTCCAACAACATTTCCCTAGTGGGCAATCCGCAGTTCTATTTTGAAAATTCGAAAGTCGAGGTGCGCACCATTCCTCAGTTGCAAGGTGCCGAAAAAGAAGCGAAAGGCATCTCCGATTTGTTTGTTGCCAACAAGTGGACCAATGTGCTATTGACTGAAAAGCTCGCCGACGAAGACAAACTTAAAAACATGGAAGGCCCACGCATTTTGCATGTGGCCACACATGGTTATTTCCAACCCGACAAAACCAGTTCTATGGCATACGACGACAATTCGGTGTTGAAGAAAAACGAGCTCAGCCCGCTGTTCCGCTCTGGTATATTGCTTACAGGTGCTGGCGAACTTTTGGATAACCATTTTACTGCCGGCAATGTGAACGGCCAAACAGGTATTCTTACAGCCTACGAAGCCATGAACATGAACTTGGATAACACTGAATTGGTAACGCTAAGTGCCTGTGAAACAGGTCTTGGAGATGTACAAATAGGCGAGGGGGTGGCCGGTTTACAGCGTTCGTTCTTGGTGGCAGGTGCCGAAAATGTTGTAATGAGCCTTTTTAAAGTGGATGACGAAGTGACCGAAAAATTAATGCTCACTTTCTACGAAAAATGGCTTCGCTCGGGCGACAAGCGTAGGTCTTTCATCGAAGCAAAAAAAGAAATCAAAGCCGATTTTCCCGAGTCGGTCTATTGGGGTTCTTTTATCATGATTGGGGTAAATTAGTTCATATTTCACAGTTCCTAGTTTAACGTTTAAAAACTGAAGCTAGCTGAATGGAAAGCTCACTTGTAAACGTCATTTAGGCATCAACAACCAAGAACGCTATACTTCTAAACAAAGTCCATCATAACCCAAGGCAATTCCGTTTGGCAGTTCTTTGCTTACTTCTCTATGCAAGCCCATGTGATGGCTTATGTGGGTGAGGTAAGTTTTTTCCACTTTCAGCGTTTTGACCACCTCTATAGCTTGCTCCAAATTGAAATGCGAAATGTGCTTTTCTTTGTGCAAGGCATTCAATATCAGTATTTTGCTGCCGTGTATTTTTTCTTTTTCCGAATCGGCAATGTAGTTGGCATCTGTGATGAAGGTAATGTCGCCAATGCGGTAACCCAAAACAGGCAGTTTGTGGTGCATGACTTCAATAGGGATTATCTCAATACCTTCTATTTTGAAAGGCGAATAGTCTATTTCGTGCAACATTACCCTAGGTATGCCGGGGTAGGTTACGTTTTCGAACACATAGGCGTATTCTTGTTTTAGTTGTTCCAAAACCAGCCTGCGCCCGTATATAGGCATATCCATTCGGTGGCGGTGGTTGAATGGCCTTATGTCGTCGAGACCGGCGGTATGGTCTTTGTGCTGATGGGTGAACAAAATGGCATCTATCTTTTGCACTTTTTCCCGCAACATTTGTTGGCGAAAGTCGGGGCCTGTGTCGATGACGATTTTTTTGTCTTTTATTTCAAAAAGTGCCGAAACACGAAGCCTTTTGTCGCGGTAGTCGCTAGAACGGCACACAAGGCAACTGCAACCGATAACCGGAACGCCCTGTGATGTGCCAGTACCGAGTAACGTGATTTGAAAATGGCCAATTCGGTTTGGGTGAGCTCGCGATAGAACTTTTTGTTGATTTCGCTAAAATGGTTGATGTCGAATTGTACGGTACGCAAAATGTCTATCAGACAATTGATTTTACCTTCTAGGGGATAATATTTATTGACGATGATGATTTTTTTTTCTTTAATGACACAGTAACCCGATTTGAAATTTCCTTTTTCGTACCGAAGTATATAGTCCGATTCGGCAAAGAGGTCTTCGAGTTTGTTTTGGAAATGTTTGGTATATTTTACTAACATCTTTGTGTCAAAAAAGAGAGTAGTTTAGTTCTGGGTGTATTTTTTGACCAATTCTACAAGTTGGTCAAAATTAAGTGGCTTTTGCAGGTATTCTGTAAAACCGACCGATTTCAAATACGCTACGCTGTGGTTGGCGGCATTGCCCGTGATGGCAATGACGGGGATAGATTTTTTGGTGGCATCGGCGTGTTGGCGAAGCTGTGTCACGGCTTCTATCCCGTCCATAACAGGCATGTTGATGTCGAGCAGAATGATGTCGAAATGTTCGTTTTGTACGGCGTCCAACAATTCTTTGCCGTTTTTCACGCTGTAAATTTCGAAATTTTGGAACTGAAGTATCTTTTTGGTCAAATTTTGTATTACAGAACTGTCTTCTGCAATCATTACCTTTTTCTGTGACATGTTATGGTTGGTGTTTTATGTGCTGTTCGAAATAGTTTTTATATTCTTTCCACAGGGATAGCAAATTTTGGAGTTGGATCGCCAAATGCTCGAATTCGCCTTTTTTTATTCCTTTTTCAATTGTTTCTGCCAATTTAGAAATTTTTAATACACCAAGTGTACCCGTATTTCCTTTTAAGGTGTGCAATTCTTTTTTTATAGTGTCGTAATCTTTATTTTCTAAAGCCCCCAAAGACTTTTGGATTTGTTCATGGGATTCTGTCACCAATTCAGTGTAGGTTTCTTGTATCAATTCGTCGCCACCAAGCTTGAGAAGGTTTTCTAGTATATTTTGGTCAACCACAATGTCTTCTTCAGTACTACTTGTCTGCGATTTGGGGTTCGATTTTTCACTTATCGAATAGCTTGTGTTTGTAAAGTTTTTCATGTTTGGTTGCTGTTTTTCAATCCACTCTTTTATTTTCAATAAAAATATATCGGCTTTAATAGGCTTTGAAACGTAATCGTCCATGCCCGATTTCAAAAATTTTTCTTTGTCTTCGCTCATGGAGTAGGCCGTCATGGCTATCACAGGCGGTATGCGTTTCAGCGGCAATGCTTTTATGTGCTGGGTGGCCGTAATGCCGTCCATGTCGGGCATTTGCACATCCATCAACACCACATCAAAAAAATCCCCTTCTTTAACTTTCGCTATCGCACTTTGGCCATTTGAGACACATTCTGCTTTGCAACCGGCATAAGCCAAAATTTCACTGGCTACTTTTAGGTTGATAGCATTGTCGTCGACAAGCAACACCCGCGGGCTGTAATGGGTAAACTTGAAGATTTTGTTTTCGGATTCTTCTGTTTTTTCGATTGCTACACCCGACTCTTGGGTATGGAAGGTAAACCAAAATGTGCTTCCCTCGCCTACCGAAGAAATCACGCCTATTTCACCACCCATCAAATGGGTAAGTTGGCGAGAAATGGAAAGTCCTAGTCCAGTGCCTTTGTAATTTTTGGTCGAACTGTTGTCGAGTTGTTGAAAAGTGGCAAACAGTTTGTGGATGTCTTCTTCAGAAATTCCAATGCCCGAGTCTTGTACTTCAACCCTCAGTAAATGTTGTGGAGCCTGACTGTGTTCGGGGTGTATTTTTACTTTAATGTACCCTTTGTCTGTAAATTTGATGGAATTGGACACCAGATTCGACAATATTTGAAGCAAACGGGTTTCGTCGGCCAAAATAAAGTTGGGAGTAGCGGGGTGTATTTCGTAATCAAAGTGTATTCCTTTTTTGGTAGCTTGTTGTTTGAAAAGGGCGTACAGTTTTTCGATGGTATTGGTAAGCGAGATTGGAATTGGCCTTAGTTCCATTTTGCCAGCTTCTAATTTTGACAAATCCAAAATGTCGTTCAAGATTTCCAACAAGGTTTCCGACGATTTTTTGATGGTTTGCACAAATTCTTTTTGGCGCTCGTTCAATTCACTTTCTGAAAGTAAGTCGATCATGCCAATGATACCGTTCATGGGCGTGCGAATTTCGTGGCTCATATTGGCCAAAAACACTTCTTTTACTTTCAACGAACGTTCGGCCAATTCTTTCGCCTGCAAAATTTCTTCAGAGGCTTTTTTCAGTTCGGTAATGTCGCGCACCACACCTGCAATAGAAACTGGTTTTTGGTTTTGATAAATGATGCGCAAATGTGAAATACAATTCAGGTAAGTGCCATCTTTTTTAAGCAGGTTTATTTCGTAGTTGCGAACTGAACCTGTGGCCAGAAGTTCTCTGATAAGTCTCGTTTGTTTGTTGTGGCTTGTGTAAAGCTCGGAAATGTTTCTGTTCTGTAGTTCTTTGGGCGTAAAACCACAAATTTCAAATACAGAAGGGCTTACAAGGGTGATGTTGCCTTCGATGTCGCTTCTGAAATAGATGTCTTGAAAGGAAAGGAAAATGTTTTTGAATTTTTCTTCACTTTGAATTACCGCCAGTTCAATTTGTTTTTTTTCGGTGATGTTGTGCGAAATGATGGATACTTCGTTGATGCTGCCGTCGGGCTCGTAAATAGGGTTGAAGAAACTTTCCCACCAATACTCGTTACCGTTGGTAGATTTTATTTTGGTTTCGAGGTGTTGCGGGTTTCCGTCAAATGCTTCGTCGTATTTGATGTTTACGATAGTCTTGAACTCGTCGCCCGCCAGTATCGGAATATTTTTGGTAACGGTGAGACCAATAGCCGGTCTGATGCCATATTGTCGGAAAACCGCATCGGAATAGTTTTGGTTGAAGGAAGTGAGTACTCTTTCGCGTGTAACAGTCCAAATAAGGTGAGAGCTGGTTTCGAAAATGGCTTTCAGTTTGGCAGTTTGGTTGCGAATCATGCCTTCTCTGCGCGTTCTTTCAATGGAAAGCGCAATTTGGTCTGAAGCGAAAGTGAGCATTTTGAAATGGCGTTCGCGGTATTTGTTTATGTCGTTGTAACTTTTTACCCCAATGGCCCCAATGATATTTCCTTGCAGGCTCAGGGGTACTCCTATCCAAATTTTGGGTATCCTACCCGACAATTTTATTTTGCCGGCACTTGCCAGTTCTATTATTTCATTTTCGAGCAAGAAAAGGGCCTTGCCTGTTCGAAGTGTGTAGTCGGTCAGGGCATCGTAGGTTATGCGATTTTCGCCGGTGCTGTTGGTGAAATGCCCTAGTTGTTCGTCCACATAGTAAGGATATTCTAGTTTGTGGCTATCCTTTTCGTACAAGGCTACATGAAAATTGTTTACTTCGATTACGCTTTTCATCAACTTGTGAATTTCCATGAAGAGCGTGTCCAAGTTTTTAACTTCCAAGGCAAGCACCGCAATGCTATTGTATAGATTTTGGCTGCGTTCGTTTCGTACCTTTTCGGTATTGTTGTAAAAAATACCTCGGTATTCTATTACTTTGTCATTTTTAAAAATGCAGCTTACGCTTCCAACCGCGTGAACGTACTTTTTTTCTTTGGTCAGAAATTTTAGGTCAATATTATTGGGCCGCTTATTGGCATCTACTTGGTTCAAGTATTTTTGAAATTTCTCTAATGAGTCTTCTGTTATGATTTCCCAAAATTTGAGTGATTGTAGGTCCTCGTCGGTAAAAAGCAAAGTTGTTTTCCACGATTGGTTCACAAACGATATTTTCCCATCGGGACTAAAGCCCACAATAAGGTCATTGGCGTTTTCGAATAGGCCACGCAGTTTTTCGTTCGACTCGCGCAAGGCGCGTACCATTCGTTTGTTTTCCGTAACGTCTTCTCCTAGCATGGTCAAACCCACAATTTCGCCCATGGGGCTGGTCATGGGGGTTACGGTAAATTGCAAGGTGCGCTCGTCTTGGTATTTCGACAAAAGCTTCCACTCAAATTTGTTGGTGAAGCCGCCGTTTGCCATGTCGCGAAAAAATTCGCCTCGTTTGTATTTTTTGTCGGGCGTGAAGAGGTGGGTAGGGCGTTTGCCAATCAGTTCTTTTGGTTTTTTGCCCAGCAGGCGTGCCAAGGCTATGTTCGAGTAGGTTATTTTTTCGTTGCTATCCAAAATGAGGCCTACAAGGTTTATTTTCTCAAAAACCTTGTGTAGTTTTTCCTCTGTCTTTTTCAGGGCTATTTCGTTGCGCATTTTGACTTCGGCCAATTTGCGTTCGGTCACGTCTCTTTCTTGGCAAATGATGACGTCTTCGCCATAATACTTCCCCTTTTTTAGCGTTACTTCTTTCGTGAATGGAATGTCGTTGGGCAGTTTGCCGCTCAGTTCCAGTTTTTGGGTGTCGCCGTTCCAGGTTCTTCGCAATTTGTAGCTAAGCTTCAAACTTTCGGGTATGCTTTTCGGGGCTACTTGCAGGAATTGTTTTCCTAAAAACAGCT
>DMUD01000039.1 GCA_003476475.1 Cytophagales bacterium
TGGTGGTAGGTGTCCAAGTCAATGTAATGCCTGCAAGCTTCGCCTTCTTGGGTATGGCGTCTTTTGTCAGGGTTTACAGCATTTTCTGTCAAATAGTCGATGTTTGCTTTGAAAAATCGAAAAAGCGATTGGTTAGGCAATAGGTAGACCGCGTGCCTGTTGATGAGTTTGTGCGAATAGAAACCCCATCCATAAGCAGTATTTGATACAAAGGCAAGCACAATAAAAAAGGTTTTCATTATTGCGTTCACGATTGGGTATTTAGCTTAAAATGAGTTTCACTGCTTCTGCCATGTGATACACAGAAGGCCATTTTTTACTTGAAAGGTGTGAGTTGATCAAAATGCCTCTTATCCCTAGTTTTTCCGCAGGGATTAAGTCGCGCTCTTTATCTCCCAACATCCAAGATTTGGATACGTCGATGTCGAATTTGGCAATGGCTTTTTCAAACATTAGCGATTCGGGTTTGCGTGTGAGCGATTCGGTGTAGAAAGGGTGGTAGGGAGAGTGGTAAAATTTGTCGATAACGTGGTTGGACACCTGTTGGAAATGGTCGTGGCAAGCTTGCATGTCTTCCGTGCTATAAATCCCTTTTCGGATGCCCGACTGATTGGTGATGACAATTAGCAGGAAACCTTCCTGTTTCAGTTTTTTAAAGCCTTCGACAACGCCAGGCAGGATTTCAAACTCTTCTACTCTATAAATATAATCGGGATTGTCGCGGTTTATGACACCGTCACGGTCTAAAAAAATACATTTGTTCACGGTAGTTCAAAGTTTAGAGTTCAAAGTTAGGCTTCAAATGTCATGAAGCAAAAAAAGGCCGAACAGTCTGTTCAGCCTTTTTGCATCAGAAATTAGATCACGCTTAGTTTCTGTTTAGCGCGTTCAAATCTTCGAAAGCGAGTTTTAGGCGTTTTACGAATGTTTTTTCGGCTTCGCGAATCCACACACGCGGATCATAGTATTTTTTGTTGGGTGCGTCGTGGCCTGTAGGGTTGCCCAACTGACCTTGAAGATAGCCTTCATTCTTTTTGTAGAAGTCCAAAATGCCTTCCCAATAGGCCCATTGCAAATCGGTGTCGATGTTCATTTTGATCACGCCGTAAGAAATAGCTTCGCGAATTTCCTCACGGCTAGAACCTGAACCCCCGTGGAATACAAAATTCAAAGGGTTGTGGGCTGCGATGCCATATTTTTGTTTGACATATTCTTGCGAGTTTTTCAAAATTTTAGGCTCCAATTTTACGTTGCCAGGCTTGTATACGCCGTGCACATTGCCAAAAGAAGCTGCAATAGTGAAGTTGGGACTGATTTTGCTCAACTCTTCATAGGCATAGGCTACTTCCGATGGCTGGGTGTATAATTTGGCATTGTCCACATCCGAATTATCTACGCCATCTTCTTCGCCACCCGTCACGCCAAGTTCGATTTCCAAGAACATACCCATTTTGCTCATGCGGGCAAGGTATTTTTTACAAATGTCGATGTTTTCTTCAAGGGACTCTTCCGATAGGTCGAGCATGTGCGAGCTGAACAAGGGCTTGCCGTTTTTCTTAAAATATTCTTCCCCAGCTTCCAACATACCGTCCACCCAAGGTAGAAGTTTGTGGGCGCAGTGGTCGGTGTGCAAAATAACCGTGACCCCGTACAATTTGGCCATTTCGTGCACGTGTAGCGCTCCGCTTATGCTTCCCGCTACAGCGGCTTCCAATTTTTCTTTGCTGTTGGGGGCTGCTTTTCCAGCGTAAAACTGTCCGCCACCATTTGAAAACTGAATCATGACAGGAGAATTGACTTCTTTGGCTGCTTCCAACACTGCATTTACCGTGCTGCTGCTAGTCACATTGATAGCAGGAAGGGCAAAGGCATTGTCTTTGGCGTACTGGAAAAAATCGGATAGTTCTTTGCCGTAAAGAACGCCCGGAGCAAATTTGGTAGCAACTGTACTCATGGTATTTTGATTGATTTAAGGTGGTGTCTGAACAATTGAATTAGCAAAAATACTATTTCAATTGGATTGCAGGGCAAGTTCTTGTGTTTTTTACAAGATATTGCCTCATTCTCATTGAAATATGGCATTAAATTACTTCCAAAAAACTACCACAAACTCCTTGAACCAGCTGTTCAAATTATTTCAGTTTTCTTTGCAAACTTGCCCAGCCGCCACCATTGTACACTTGCTTGAAGCCTTTCGACAATAAAAGATTTTTGGCGCTGGCACTGCGCATTCCCGATGCACAACAGGTAATGATGGGTTTGTTTTTGTCCCATTTCTGAAGCTGTGCGCCCAAGGTGTCTAGTGGAATATTTGACGAGCCTTTTATGTGCCCCGATTGGTATTCTCCCAGGGTGCGCACGTCGATGATAGTGGCGCCATTTTGGACAAGTTCTTTGTAGTTGGTTTCAGGGCCAAAGCCAAGCATTTTTTTAAGTGTATTTATCATATTGTGGTTATTTAAACTGTTTTTATTTTAAATGATATACCTAATCATGGTTAATTGGTTTACAAAATTGAATCAGTACTTTGGCTTTTTTGGTAACAAATGTTTCAAAAGGCCTATTTTCATCTAAAATACTTTTATA
>DMUD01000002.1 GCA_003476475.1 Cytophagales bacterium
GGCTAACGTCTTTTGTGCACTGTTTCCACATTCACCCAGCATTACATTCTTAAATGTAATACTAATGGAAGAGGAAGATCGTGTAATTGAAACAGAACCTTGAATTGCTTCACCTTCGTCTAATAGGTTAGAACCAGATGATTCATCATAATCTAATTCAGCCGTACTTGAATTGCATCCAAATGTGCCTCCTGAGGAGAGGTCTGAATCAATAGAGAAATAGTACAATTTTGAACCATATGCAAGTTCAAATTCTACTGATTCATATTCATCGACGTAGCAATAAACTACAGAGGATCCTATTGAACTACCATTAATACTTAGACCTGAAGTAGTGCCACCACCGCTGGTATTATCATCATCGTCACCGCCAAAATCGTCATCGTCATCATCATCACTCCCGCTGCCTGCTCCTCCTTCTGATTCTGGATTTGTCGAATGAGAGTAGTTTGTTGTTGCAGGTTGAGAAAATGACTGACTCGGTTTTGTGTTGGATGAAAAGGATTTGTCTGATTTAGAAGAAGACGGGCTTGGAAGATCCCCTTCTTTACATCCAATCAGTACCAACACTGATAATATAGTACAGTAAATTATTAATTTATTCATTGTGATATTTTTAGAATATAAATCCAAGTCTTAATGCGCTGTTGAAATTTGCGCCTATGTTGAAAATTGAGCCACCTTTAATTTTTTCCGCAGCAACACCTGTTTGAGTAACTTGAATATCTTTGGTGTTTTCCAATTGTAAGCCATAGCCTAATTCAACCCCAAGAAATACTTTTTTGGCAAAATAGTAGTCTGCACCGGCAAGGCCATTCAGTCCAAAAGTAAAAGACCCAACGTTTTTATACAAATCAACACCATCACTCCAAGCACCTTTGATGGAATAATCTTTTCCTTCTTCAGACACCCCTTTATTGGTGAAGTTTAATTCAGCGCCAATGTAGGGAGAAAGTCTTCCTGTTCCAGATCTGTGGATTTCAATACCCGGCTTAAAACTAAAGAGAGTAGAACTCTGAGTCATTCCAGAAGAAGGTTTTTTGCTTTCTATTCCCAAATTGAATCCAGCACGAACGGCAATGTTGTCAGACACAAAATACCTGGCTTTGATTAAGTTCATAGCTATAGGAGATGGACCAAAAGGGGTAAAATTAACTTCCAAGGTAAAGTTTCCATCTTCTGCTTTTCTTTTTTCTTCATCTTGAGCTTGGCTGAAAGAAAGGCTTAAAACAACTAGGACAATTGCAAATAGATTTTTTCGCATCTTAAAATGTGATTTTAATTGTAAAACTTAAATGTATAGATATATATTAGTCACAAAATTAGGTAAATAAAAATAATAACACAAACGAATGACCACGTTTATTGCGAAAGCCCGGAAAAGGGCTTTTAAAGAAGCGGTTACAAAATTTTTTTTAGAACAAGTTTAGGAGTAGAATATAGACCTTTGGCTAATGAGTTTGTAAAAAATAGGTACTCAATTCCAAATTAGATAATTGTAAAACAAAAATACAAATCGGGATAAAAATGAGAAAGCGAAGAATCTATACAATTGGATAGTTCATATTTTATAATTTTGTTTTAAAAATTGTTACTAAATTTGAAATCATATTATTCTATGGAGTACCACTCAGAATAAAGATATTAAATAGCTACATGAAACTAACCCTTGGCAAGTATCCCCACCTGTCACTACTAACAGCACCAAATTTTATGAAACAGAAATTGTGCCTATTTGCGCTTCAAAACGCATTATACAGATAATTTTTGAAGGCTTGGGTGATAGTGGCAGGTGAGGACACCTGCAATGGATGGGTAAAAATCAACACACCTCTACTCTCTATAAATCCTTTCTACTCTCTCCTGGTTATTGGCCATTATTGCCTTGCGCTTCAAACTTAGCTTGGGGGTCATTTCGCCGCTATCTACCGTCCACATAGTAGGCAAAAGCTCGAACTTTTTAATTTTTTCGAATTGGGCAAAGTTTTTGTTCACCTCCTCCATTTCGTTTTCAAAAAGTTTCAGAACTTGTGGGTTTGCCACCATGTCTTCGTCGCGGCTATAGGCCATGCCATTTTGCTGGCAGTAGGTCTTCAAATTGGCAAAGTTGGGCACTATAAGTGCCGCCGGAAACTTCTGTCCATCTCCTATTACCATAGCCTGTTCTACCATTTTCGATTCTTTGATTTTGTTTTCGATGAGTTGTGGAGCTATGTATTTGCCACCAGAAGTTTTGAACATTTCCTTTTTACGGTCGGTAATTTTCAAAAATCTGCCTTCTACCCACTCGCCTATGTCGCCAGTGTGAAACCACCCTTGGCTGTCAATGTCTTGGGCCGTGAGGTCGGGGCGCTTGTAATAGCCCTTCATGATGTGTGGGCCGCGGGTAAGTATTTCGCCATCTTCGGCTATTTTTACTTCTATGCCTTTTATTATAGGTCCTACTGTGCCAAAGCGGTTTTCGTCAAGATTTACCCTGTTTACCGAAATTACGGGCGAAGTTTCGGTGAGTCCGTATCCTTGCATCACTTTTATTTGAGCAGCCGTAAATACCCTTGCCAATCGTAACTGCAACGCTGCACCTCCCGTTACCACCGCTTTCACATTGCCACCCAAGGCTTCACGCCATTTACTAAAAATAAGCTTGTTTGCCCATTTTAGCTGTAGATTGTAGAAAAATCCTTGGTCGATGGTGTTGTCGTATCGCAAGCCCAGGTTCAATGCCCAAAAAAACAAGGCCCTTTTAATCCCCGAAAGTTCAGAGCCTTTGGTCACAATTTTGTCGTACACTTTTTCCAACAAACGAGGTACTGTCACAAATATATGTGGATGAATTTCCTTTAAATTGTCGCTGATGGTGTCCAAACTTTCAGCATAATAAATGGATACTCCCACGCTGGTGTACAGGTAGTTGAGCATGCGTTCGTAAATGTGGCACAAGGGCAAAAAACTTAAAGCGCGATCGCCATGCCCCACAGGCATTAAGGGTATGCAAGCTTTCACATTACTTACTAGGTTGGCATGCGTGAGCATTACCCCCTTGGGGGTACCGGTGGTGCCCGAAGTGTAAATAATGGTAAGTAAATCTTGGTCGGTGACGGTCGCCTTGTAGTTTTCTATTTCTTGCAAAGGCCTACCTTTTCCCATTTCTTGTATTTCGGTCCAATGGTTTGCACCCTGTATTTGGTCGAAAGTGTAGATACCGATGATGCGATCGTTGCCTGCGATAGCCTCGCGTACTTTTTCCAAAATCTCGGCATTGGCCACAAATACAAGCTTCGTTTCCGAATCATTCAATATAAAACGATAATCTTCAACGGTAATGGTAGGATACAAAGGCACCCCAACTGCGCCTATTTGTTGTATGCCCAAATCGGCAAAATTCCATTCGGTTCGGTTGTGCGAGATAATCGCCACTTTGTCGTCTTTCTTAATGCCCAACTTCAAAAGGCCAAAACTGACTTCGGTGGCTATGCGTGTGTAATCACTGGTGCTGAATCGCACCCATTCTCCCTTTACCTTGTTAGATATGGCATCGGACAGCGGGTAGGCCTTTTGCTGAAAGTAGTGAATGTCGAATACTCTGCTGAACTCCATTGGAATTGAATTATTTACTAAAAATTATACGTCAAAGGCTATCAAAAAGGTTCTTTAAATGTGGCAATTGGCGCAATTTAACAGAAAACAGAATACTGTAATCTTTCATTTACATTACATTTTATTCAACTATTTGATTGCGTTTTTGAAAATACTCAATAATCCATTTAAAAGAATGCAAAAAAGAAATGTTTAAACCTTTCTCAATAAATCAAGTAAAAAATACATGCCGTTGAAATACAAAATCAACATCAACACATAACTTTGTCATACTTTCCCCACCAAAACCATTATGCATTACCGGTTGTTTTTCGTTTTTTTTCTTGCTTTGGTAGCACAAGCAAAATCTCAAAACTCGCTCGAATCATTCGAGGAAAACCTTATAAACTGGCATCACAAAGACTTTTACAAAGACACCATATTGGGCATGAGTACCGAAAGAGCTTATAATGAAATTCTTTCCAAAAAAACGGCCAAACCCGTCATTGTCGCCATCATCGACTCGGGAGTTGACCCCGAGCACGAAGACCTGAAAGAAAACATGTGGATAAACGAAGACGAAATACCCCAAAATGGAATAGACGACGACAAAAACGGATACGTGGACGATGTAAATGGTTGGAGTTTTTTGGGCAATGCAAAGGGCGAAAACATTGCGCAGGAAACCTTGGAAATGACGCGTATTTACGGAAAATACTCCTCTAAATACGAAAAAGAAAAGCCTTCAAGAATCCCTAAACAAGAAAAAGAAACGTACCTGCTTTACCAAAAGGCCAAAAAAAAATACCATGAGAAAATGTCTGATGCCTTGTTAGAAGAAATGTCAACTAAAGAACTTCTGAATCGCTACTCGAAAAGTGACAGTATTGTGAAAGCATACTTAAAAAAAGACACTTTCTCTTTGGAGGAACTCGTGAAAATAGAAACGGAAGATAAAGAACTGACAGTTGCAGTGAATGTGCTCATTTTTCTTGGCGAAAGCCATTTGAACAAAGCCGAAATTGAAAAGTACCTTGAACATTCGACCAAATCGCTGAAATACGAGCTAAATGTCAATTACAATCCAAGAAAAAACATCATAGGCGACGAACCAGAAACCTGGGACGGTAAACCCTACGGCAGTCCCGACGCCAAGGGGCCAGACCCCTCGCATGGCACCCATGTGGCTGGAATAGTGGCCGCTATCCGAAAAAACGGCAAAGGATTGGATGGCATTGCCTCCAATGCCAAAATTATGTCGGTGCGTGCTGTGCCCGACGGCGACGAGCGAGATAAAGACATTGCCATGGCCATAATCTATGCGGTAGACAATGGCGCACAGGTCATCAACATGAGTTTTGGCAAATCCTTTTCCCCACAAAAAAAATGGGTGGACAGTGCCGTCAGATACGCCGAAAAAAAAGGGGTGATATTGGTACATGCCGCCGGCAATGATGCTCAAAATACCGATGTGGAACCTAGCTATCCGAACAAATTCTACGATTCTAAAAACTGTGCCAGCAACTGGATAAACGTAGGGGCTAGTACATTAAATTTCATGTACATACCTGCATTTTTTAGTAATTATGGAAAAAAAACAGTCGATGTTTTTGCCCCTGGTCACGAGATTTATTCGCTAAAACCCAACAATACATACGAAACAAATAGCGGTACTAGCATGGCGGCGCCCATGGTGACCGGTTTAGTAGCTTTGTTAAGATCGTATTACCCTAAACTCACTTGCCAGCAAATAATCGACATCGTGCTTCAATCGGGTATAGATATGGGCAACACGAATGTAATGGTACCCTTATCGAAAGGGAAAAAATCGTCGAGGAAGAGCGCCAAGTTCAAACAACTGTCTAAAACAGGAAAAATTATTAATGTTTACGGAGCTGTAAAAATGGCCGAAAGCCTCGAAAAAACTAATTAAACTAAGGCTTCCCTCAAAAATTCTTGTAAAGCGTGCAACTCCTTAAAAACCTTGACAGACAGCACTGCTGCATCGTGGGCAAGTAGCGTTTCTTTCGGCATGGAATAGGTACATACTATGCTTTTTAGTTTTAGGAAATCGAGATAAGGATTGTCTGCATTGTATCCTTTCGGAGGGCGGGATAGTTTGTCTTCCTGCCACAACGTAGGATAAAACATTTTGAAAGATGGTTTTTGAATAATTTCTAAAAATTTTTCGCCATTGTAGTCTATTTCCTGACGCACTTTTTGCAAAATATCGGATTCAGGCATATACAAACCACCCCCCAAAAAGGTACCTCCTGGTTCTATATGCAAATAATAGCCAGGCTCTTTTGATTTTTTACCGCCTTCGGCAAAATAGGCCCCAAAGTGCGTTTTATAAGGTGTTTTGTCGGGCGAAAAACGAACATCGCGGTAAATGCGGTATAGACTGTCCTTGGCTTGAAGTCCGTCCAATTTTTCATCAAAAGCCTGTATGCCTTTCAAAACCTCCTCGACATAAACCAGAAATTCGGTTTTAGCACTCTCAAATTCAGCTTTGTGCGCATCGAACCAAGGCTTGTGGTTGTGCTCCTTCAATTCAGACAAAAAAGAAAATGTATTGGCCAACATACTGCATGTTTTTTCAGTAATTATAATGAAATTGGCCTTACAAACATTATTTAACTTTCAACACGAAAGTAACAAGCATTAAAATATGAATATCGAAGAACCTATCATCAATCGAGTTTTAAATAGTCCTTTGGTTACTTTCGACCTAGAAGACTATTACGAAGAAGGCGAACGAGTGGTGTACGACCTGAAACAAAACCTATTTCAAGGACTGATTTTAAGGGAAAAAGACTTTCGCGATTTTTTGAAAACCCACGATTGGAGCCAATACCAAGGCCAGCATGTGGCCATCACTTGCACCGAAGACGCCATTGTGCCCACTTGGGCATACATGTTATTGGCCATTCAACTACAGCCCTTTGCCAAGACAGTGGTTTATGGAAATTTGGAAAACTTGGAACAAGCCCTATTTCAGCAAGCTCTTTCAAGGGTGAATTTAGAAACCTTTAGAAACAAAAAAGTGGTAGTGAAAGGCTGTAGTAAAAAACCAGTTCCCGACTATGCCTACGTAGAAATTACACGATTGCTGGTGCCTATTGCCCAAAGCATTATGTATGGTGAACCTTGCAGCACAGTTCCATTAATGAAGTCTAAAACGGTTATCCAAGGTATTTAATATTCTTTTAATCGTTGTTTCATCACGAAGACTTGGTCTTGTTCTAATTTGGCACATAAAATGTTTAAGTTTGTTTCTCTATAAATAAAATGGCTGGGCTTCCCAGCCATTTTACTTTCTGCTCTCTCCTATTTTGCTACATTTGTTGAAATCATGCTTATGCAGAATCCTTCAAAATTTGTTCAAGTAATAAGTGACATCACTTCCAGAAAGCTGATACGATATTTTCTGCAAGGACTATTATTTGTAGCACCCATTGGCATTACCGCTACCGTAATGTTCAAGATGTTGGCATTTGTCGATGATCTTATCGACATCAACATTCCAGGACTTGGCATTCTTATTGTATTCAGTTCTATCACGCTTTTGGGCGCTTTGGCTTCTACTCTATTTGCCAAACCAGTTTTTGACTTAATCGAGAATTTGCTCAACCATGTACCCTTTGTAAAAGTCCTATATTCTTCCGTGAAAGACTTTATGGATGCTTTTGTTGGAAAGGACAAAAAATTCACCCAACCCGTTCTTGTACTCACTGCCCAAGAATCGAACTTGCACATGGTAGGTTTTGTCACAAAAAGCGATTTGCCCGAATTAGGCCTAGAAGGAATGGTAGCCGTATATTTCCCCCATTCCTATAATTTCAGCGGAAATGTATATTTGGTTTCGAAACAACATATTAAACCCATTCATGCCTCGCCCACCGAAGTAATGAAGTTTGTCGTTTCAGGTGGCGTTTCAGGGTTGCACCGATAATATTTCAACAATTCTTAAACCCCTAATTTTTCCAAACCGCTTTTTAAACGCCACAACACTTCTTCTTTTCCCAACACCTCCATTATCTCCATCAAATCGGGGCCAGAAGTAGCGCCCGTCAAGATAAGGCGAACAGCTGGCATTACTTTGCCCAACTTATAGCCTTTTTCCTCTATTATGCGATGTGCAAGCTGCTTTACTTCGCCTGCTGCGAATGAGTGAATCAGCGGAATATTATCTAAAAGTTCTTGGGCCAAAATAGCGGCCTCGGCATTCCATTTTGATTGTACTACTTCTGGCGCAAACGATTTTGGTGCCTCGAAAAAGAATAAGGCTTCTTGCGCTAATTCCTTGTCAAACACCACGCGCTCTTTCAATAGATTTCCAATCTTCACGGCCTTGTCT
>DMUD01000182.1 GCA_003476475.1 Cytophagales bacterium
CGGTAATGACCTTTTTTTCACCCGCCACGCCACCCACTTCGGCATTGGAAAAATGCCGTACAATTTTCAGTAAAGCTTGTTTGTTCAACAAGGTATTGGCATCGCAAAAAACGACAATGGCTGTATCGACATACTGCATTGCCCTGTTTACAGCCGAAATTTTGCCCAATCTTTCGGGTTTGTGCATAAGAAATATACCTTGGTGTTTGGAAATCAGTTCTACGGTTCGGTCGTCCGAACCATCGGTCACAAACACAATCTTGAGTTTGTCTTTTGGGTATTCCAATTCCAAGCAATTTTGAATCTTCTTTTCTATAAAATCCTCTTCGTTGTAGGTCGCTATAAGCAATGTAACAGAAGGAATGAATGTACTTTCATGTAATTTTGAGGTTTTTGGTTTAAAAATCTTTTTAATCTTGTTTAGTACAAACAGAACCAATCCGTAGCCCACATAGGTATAAAACACCGTGACGAGCATACACCAGAACAATAATTTTAATAATAGCATGGCTTTTATGGTTTAGCGTTCAATACTTCTTTCAGACTCACATTTTTTGTTTTCGTGGTGGCCAGGAAACTTGTTTTCGTGTCCTTCATGCTAAAAATTGCCTTCAATTGGTTCCACACAAAAAGTGGCGCATACAACAGCGCGGCAATGACCTTTTTGGGTACTGCGCCAAAAGCCATAGCCCAAGCAACATTGGCCAAAAACAGGACAAACCCTATTTGAAGAAAAATGAAAGCTGGGATGGAAAGAAAGACCAAAATTACGCTTCCCAATACCCAGCATGTAGCGAGCAAGAAAAGCGGGGGAATGAGAATGGTGTATGCAAAAAGTGTTTGGTTCAAACTGCCTTTGGCTATGCCTTGCAAAAGCAACTGGAAACCCGTGGCAAGATGTTGAAAATAGGAAGCAATCCACCTGGTGCGCTGTCTTTTCACTTGTGACGCGCTCGACACTTTTTCGTCGTACACGATCGCTTTTTGGGCAAAAGCGATTCTATGCCCATTTTTGACCAAAAAAACTTGTAGCATTTTGTCTTCGGCAATAATTATCTTGCCTTTTTCGTGTGGCATTGTTTGTTTCAAAAAGCGAGTAAACAAGCCCATTTCAACCGACATGCCCGAACCGGCAATGGTGGCCGAAGAACCTAATCGAAAAGGCACAAAGCGTTGGGTATAGTTGTAATAATATTCACCGAATGCATCGAGGCAGGCCATGACACTATCTAGATTTTTTGCCACCCTTCGGCCTTGTACCACGGCATAGTCTTGTGCGTGGTATGCTTGTATTTCTTCCAAAAATGCGGGATGAGCCAAATTGTCGGGGTCGAATACCACAAGGTGGCTGTGGGCTCTTTTGAATTGGTTTAACGCCAACTGTATAGATTTCAGTTTGGAATGAAGCGGAAGTGGGGGATTTAAAACCGTAAGCCGTTCGTGTTTGGTGTCGCATGTTTTGGAACCACAATCGTCGGCTACCAAATAAATGTGGAAAAAGGGATAGTGTTGAAGAAGGAGGGAGTCCACTGCATTTTTGGCACAATCCAAGTCTTTGTAGGCCGTCACTACACAGGCGAAATCGGCTACAGTGGTATTGGAAATTTTTTTGGACTTGCGTGGTAGCGCTTGTGCTAGCACCGAAAGGAACCAAGGTAGGGCCGCAAATGCCCAGAATAAACAAACGAATAGGGTTGAAATAAAGTACATGTGTTTGTGGTTGGTTTGATTGAAGTTCTGCCTATGTGGTACATTTTTTTCATCCCTGCTCGTTGATTATGAATGTTTTAGGCTTTAAACCAATATTTACGAGAATATTGGAATTCCTACGCCGTACAATTTAAATTTAGAAAAATCGGGTTAAATTGTAGTAAGGAAATGGACAATTAATAAAAATGGAATTTACCTACTTCACCAAACTACTAAAAAGAAAATGGTACCTACTGGCAGTAACAAGTGTCACGGCAGCCTCGCTCACATTTGGTTTGCTCACCCTGAAACCAAGGCAGTACTATTGCAAGGCTCAAATTTCGGCTGGCATTACCGACAACAATCGGGTTTCTTTCGAAAAGTCGGAACTGAGCTGGAACGAGATCAATAACAGGTTCACCAACTTCTTGGAATTTCTCAATTCTAATGAAATTTATTACATGCTAGGCTACCGGCTTATGCTGTTGGACATAGAAACCAAGGGCGCATACAAAACGGATGAATACATGCTGCTCAGAAAAAAATATGACCAGGAATCACTTGAAGACGTGGCAACGCGCATGCGAGTGCATTACAAAGCATTGAAAATACCCGATTTGCGCAATAAAGAAGATGCCCTTATACAAGAGGTACTAAAAGCCATGTACATAGACCCCGATAATCTGAGAAATATTTTGAGTGTTTCGCGTATTCCGGGTTCAGACTACATAAAAGTAGAAGTGAAAACCAAAAATCCCGATTTGTCGTGTCAGTTGGTCAATTCCTATTGCGAAGAAGCGATACGGCTGCACAACGAAAATGAGATTAAAAATGCCGAAAAATCGGTCGCATTTTTCAAAACCCTACTCACCACCAAAAGGGCTGCTTTTGAAAAGAAACTCGACTCGCTGGCACGAGTAAAAGCAGGCAGCCAAGTAGTAAATTTTGGTTCGGAAAGCGAAGCACAAATAGGACGCATTTCGGAACTTGAAAATTTGAAAAATGAAACAGTTCGAAAAATTACCGGACTTAGAAGAGCCATTGCCAATATTGACGTGCAGCTGGGCGAAACCGAGAAAAAAAGTAAAGAAAACAACCTCACCAATTATACTATTCTGAATCTTAAAAACAAAATAGAACACCTGAACGACAGGTACATAGGCAGTGGTTTTGCCAATAAGGCAATGGCCGACACACTGGCAACTTTAAAATTGCAACTCGAAAAACAGATTTTGCTATTAGGCAACGAATTGTATGGCGACAACAAATCGGCGCACAAAGAATTGCGCACTAAAAAAATGGACTATGAAGTGGAACTGGCCATGGCAGAGGCAGGACTGAATACTATAGAAGCCACCATTGTAAACAACCGAGGCAATTTGACAAAATTTGTAGGAAACGAAGCAGCGCTTACGCCCTTGGAAATGGCTGTGAACGTGTCGAAGGAAGAATACACCCGTATCGTGGACAAATACAACGATGCCATCAATACCGCCATGAAAAATGGGGCATTGGTCAGGCAAATTGAGATAGGCCAGCCAGCCGGCCAACCAGAACCCGCCAATAGGATTATGTATTCGAGCGTAGCAGCCACAGCCTCTTTGTTGCTCGGCATGACGGTTTTGTTTTTAGTGGTTTATTTCGATAATTCCATCAAAAACCCCGAAAATTTCATCAGAAAAACGGGTTTGCCTTTGCTGGCTTTCGTGTACAAAGTGCCTGCCAATTCAGAAAACGTGGATAGGATGTTTTTTGACACACAAGATTATGTAAACAAGGATGTGAAACACAAGGAACAACTGCGCAACCTTCGCTACGAGATAGAAAACAGCCGCCAAAATATTTTTCTTTTTACCAGTCCTGGCAAAGGGAATGGCAAATCGTTTGTCATCATTTCTTTGGCCTATTCCTTTATCTTAAACTACAAAAGGGTACTCATTATCGATACCAATTTCAAAAACAACACCCTTTCCGTTTTGTACAATGCCGATAGCGGAAATGAAAATTATTTCTATCAACCACAAAGAAAACTACTGAACGAAAACAATAACGTGTTTTCTATCGAAAAAAGACACCACCACACCGAAAGTGAAAATGCCGATACAATCATTCAACAAACAAGGGTGGAAGGATTAGATATCCTGAGCTGCAATAAAAACGACCTTTCACCTTCAGAGATATTTCATGGCAAGAAGTTCGATTCCTTACTGGCAACACTGCGCAAAAAATATGATTATATTTTTATGGAAGGGCCATGCCTAAACCTATACTCCGACACCAAAGAGCTTTCTTCCTATGCAGAAAAAGTAATCGGCGTTTTTGCAGCCAACAAGCCCATTAGTCAAATAGACAAGGAATCTATCAAATACTTAAAATCAATCGGACAAAAGTATTTGGGAAGCATTTTGAACAAAGTGGAAATAGATGACCTCACGATTTAATAAGCATTTCTTTTGAATACAAAGAAATATTGGCTCAATTCTGGATTATACACCTTGGCAGAAAGGTTTTCGGCCTTGGTGTTAGGCTTTGGCTCATTCTTTATACTGGTAAGAACTGCAAGCAAAGAAACGTTTGGTGTTTGGGCGCTATTTTTGTCGGTCACAACCCTTATTGAACTAGCACGAAACGGACTGATACAGAATGCCCTTATCAAACACCTGACCACGGCTGTGGAAGTGGAAAAAAAGGAAATCATGACGGCCTCTTTCGTTTTAAATGTGATTCTTACTTCTATAAGCGCACTTGGACTCTATTTTCTTGCCCCTTTTTTGGCCAGTTACTGGCACTCGCCCTTGTTGTTGCCCATGTTCAGGTATTACATTTTTACCACTGTGGTACTCGTATTTTTCTCTCAGTTCAGTTTTATTCAACAGGCCAATTTCGATTTCAAAGGCATTTTGGTGAGCACCTTGCTACGGCAGGCATGCTTTTTTCTGTATATTCTATTTGTATTTGTAAGTAGTACTGCTCCCGACCTGGTCGAAATGGTGAATGTTCAAACAATGGCGGCTTGTGTAGGGAGCTTGTTTGCAGCCGTGTATGTCAGAAAATACGTGTCTTTTTCGAAAAAAGTCAATTGGCGATGGGTCTTGAAATTGTTCCATTACGGCAAATTTGTGTTTGGTACCAACATTAGTTCGGTTTTCTTCAAAACGGCCGACCAAATGATACTTGGCAATTTGAAAACAAGCGTGGAAGTAGGGGCTTACAACGCAACAGCTCGAATCTCCAATTTGTTTGAAGTGCCAATAACGTCGGTAGCCTCTGTAGTTTTTCCTCAAAGCTCCAAAAGAATACACCAAGAGGGCAGCTTGGCGGCAAAACAGTTGTATGAAAAATCGGTAGCCGTAATGTTGTCCTTGGTTCTTCCTGCGGTGCTATTTGTGTTTTTATTTCCCAAGTTTGTTCTCATCGTTCTCACAGGCAGAAACTATACCGAAATGGCTTTTGTGCTGCAGCTTGTGGTGGTTCAAAATCTTTTCCTGCCTTTTCTTAGGCAATTTGGTACCATTCTAGACTCTGAAGGTAGCCCTCATCTCAATTTTTACTTCCTCATTGTAAACGCCGCATTGAATATTTTAGTAAATTATTACACGATAAGCCTTTACGGAGTGGAAGGTGCAGCAACAGGCTCGTTGATAGTATGTGTAGTATGTACCCTTTTCACCATTTGGTACATGCGAAAGAAGTTTGGGGTGAGTGTGCGAAATACCTTTTCACTCCTTGCAGACATCTATCAAAACATCATAGTACTCATCAAAAACCGCTATTTCTACAAAAAATAAATGAATAAAGCCGATGTGCTAAAATACCATTTCGCATTGTGGTTTTGTGGCTTGGCCTTGCTTGCCATTTTTGCCAAAGTGGTCTTTATGTGAAACGACTCCAACTACAAACATGAAAAAAAACCAACACGTTTGGCCGAAGCCGCCTTTCCTATCTTTCATAATAGGTAAAAATTTGGCCATTGGGGTAGTGGTTTTTACCCTTGGCTTGTGTGTGGCCATGGCCATTTCAGAACTGGGGATTGAGTACGGACATATAGCCTTAGTGTTGGCAATAGGGATTCCGATACTGCTTTGTGCCAGTTCGTACTTGCATGTGGGTGTATTCATCACCTTTGTGGCCTCGTTTTTTATTTTGGGGATATTGCGATACATCCATGCGCCCCTAGGCTTGGCTATTGATTTCTTGATTCTCTATTTGCTTTTGGTAATGATTGTCCAAATAGGGAGGGAAAAAACTTGGTCTTTTGCCCACAATTCTATAGGCCTATTGGTGTTGGTTTGGATTCTTTACAACATTTTGCAAGTTGCCAACCCATTTGCGTATTCGAGGCAGGCCTGGGCCTACTCCATTAGGGGCATGGCCGGGGCCATGGTTTTTTTCTACATCTGCCTGTATAGTTTTACAAGCCTAAAGCTTGTGCAATATTTTATCCAAACTTGGGTTTTTCTAAGTTTATTGTTGGCCGTATATGCTCTTTTTCAAGAGTTTCATGGCCTTTTGCCTTCGGAAGAAGCGTGGATTAGGGCAGACGAAGAGCGCTTCAACCTTTACTACAACTGGGGGCGTTTTCGCAAATTTTCTTTCTTCAGCGACCCTACTACTTTTGGCATTACAGTAGCTTACACTTCGGTGTTGTGCTTGGTTTTAAGCATGGGGCCCGTTTCTATTTTCCAACGCCTTTACTACTGGGCAGCGGCAGGTATTATGGCTTTTTCCATGCTGTTTTCTGGCACTCGAACGGCCTATTTGCTACTTCCCATTGGCCTTGTCTTTCTTACCATCATTACACTCAAACGATTGTTTGTTGTACTCTCTGTCTTCTTCTTGGCTGTTGGAACGGGCATCATCCTTTCTCCTATTCAAAGCATTGGGCCGTTAGATTCCAATGCTCTTGAACGACTTCGTTCGGCCTTCACTCCTAAAGAAGACCCTTCTTTTCAGGTTCGGCTTAAAAACCAAGAGTTTATCAAACCGTTTATTCAACAACACCCTATAGGAGCCGGTTTGGGTAGCGTGGGTGGCTGGGGAAAAAGGTTTTCGCCCCAATCGGAACTGGCCAGCTTTCCGCCCGATAGTGGTTTTGTGAAAATTGCCGTGGAGCTGGGTTGGATTGGGTTGGCATTGTATTGCGTCCTGCTTTTTGCAGTGCTCAAAACTGGCATAAAAAATTATTATGTGATGCAAAATCCCTTACTGAAAAACCTACAAGCGGGTATTTTGTGTGTGCTTTTTTGCCTAATCGTAGCCAACTATGTGCAAGAAGCCATTACCATGTATCCTACTTCGCTCATTTTTTATGCCGGAATGGCCTTTGTAACACTGCTACCAAACTTCGAAAAAAATGAAACATAAAGCAACGTATCTAATCATAGGATTCTTATTAACAGGTTCTTTTGCCACCACGGCCCAAAACACCGTTCAGCGAAGTACAATTGAAACAGATTCTACCAGTATAGTGGTAGAAAAGCTTTTCGAACTGGCATGGGCGCATTACCCTCAAAACAGGGTAAAAGAACATCAGGCCAAACAAGCCTATTACAGCTTGAAAAACACCCAATTTTCGTGGACAGAATCGCTTGTGGGCCAGTACAACTTGAATGAGTCCAACATCAACCCGTTTTCCAATGGCAATTCCAATGTGTTCTACCCGCGCTTCTTGGTGGGCTTGCGCCTCAGTCTCAGCACTTTTATAAAAGACCCCATCGAGGTCAGAAAGGCCAAAGAGCAGTACAGGGCAAGCCTTTCCGAAACCGATTTGCAAAAAGTATTGCTGAAAGGCGAAATAGCAAGTAAACTGGAGTCTTACAGGCTGGGAAAGAAAATTTTGAAATTAAAAACCCATGCATGGGAAGAGAGCCAAACCCTTCAGCAGGTCGTCAAACAAAAATTCCAGAAAAACGAAATCACTCTGGAGGAATACAACAGCGCCACCATTGCACATCTTAGTCTGACCGAAAGTAAATTGACCGCT
>DMUD01000140.1 GCA_003476475.1 Cytophagales bacterium
AACTTTTGGGAAATGGGCGATACAGGCCCTTGCGGCCCCTGTTCAGAAATACATTACGACATGCGCCCCGAAGCAGAAGTAAAAGCCACAATTGGAAGTGAACTGGTAAACAAAGACCACCCACAAGTCATCGAAATTTGGAACAATGTGTTCATCCAATTCAACCGTAAAACAGACGGTTCATTGGAGGGATTGCCCGCAAAACATGTAGATACCGGTATGGGTTTCGAAAGGCTGGTACGCGCTATTCAAAACAAAACATCAAACTATGATACCGACATTTTCACCCCGCTAATTCATTTTATCGAAGACCACTCAAACAAAAAATATGGGATAGATGCCAAAACCGATGTAGCGATGCGTGTATTGGCCGACCATGTGCGGGCAGTGGCTTTTGCCATTGGCGACGGTCAATTGCCTTCCAACAATGGCGCAGGTTATGTCATTCGCCGTATTTTGCGCCGTGCCGTTCGCTATGCCTATACTTTTTTGGACATCAAAGTACCTTTTTTCCACAAATTGGTGCCTGTTCTGGCCGACCAGTTCCAAGGTGTTTTCAATGAGCTTTATCAGCAAAAAGACTTTGTGGCCAGAGTGGTGTTGGAAGAAGAAATCTCATTTTTACGCACCCTCGAAAATGGCTTAAAACGCCTGGATCAAATCATCGAGCTTCAGCAATCCAAGACCATTGAAGGGAAAATTGTCTTCGAACTTTACGACACTTTTGGTTTTCCAGTTGACCTCACCGCCCTTATAGCACGTGAAAACGGCTTTGAAATAGACGAAAAGGGCTTCGAACAGGAAATGAACATACAGAAAGAGCGTTCGCGAAAAGCAGCCAGCACCGAAACAGGCGATTGGACTGTGATAAACGACGACGAACCTACTTTCTACGGCTATGACACAGTCGAAACCACTGCCCAAATTATCAAATACCGAAAAGTAAAAGATAGGAACAGAGAGTTTTACCAAATTGTGCTAGACAACACTCCCTTTTATGCCGAAAGTGGCGGACAGGTGGGCGACAAAGGCTATATAGAAGCCAATGGCAACAAAATAGCGGTGTTGGATTCAAAAAAAGAAAACGACCTTTTGTACATTCTTACCGAGAAACTGCCAAATAAACCTGAAATTTTGTTCAACTGTTCGGTAGCTAAAGAAACGCGCCAACTTACGGCCAATAACCATTCGGCCACACACCTTTTGCAGGCTGCGCTTCGGCAAGTATTGGGCGACCATGTGCAACAAAAAGGTTCTTTGGTAAATGCCGAACTTCTTCGTTTCGATTTTGCTCATTTTGCAAAAATGACCGAAGAGGAAATAGTCAAAGTAGAAAACATCGTCAACCAAAAAATACAAGCCCATATACCCAAAGAAGAAGAACGAAATGTGCCCATTGACCAAGCTATAAAAAAAGGAGCAACAGCTCTTTTCGGTGAAAAATACGGCGACAATGTTCGGGTCATTTCCTTCGACTCGGTCTTTTCAATTGAATTGTGCGGAGGTACACACGTGAAAAATACTTCAGAAATTGGTTTGTTCAAAATTATCTCCGAAAGTTCCGTGGCGGCTGGCGTACGACGTATTGAAGCGGTTACCTCAAGCCGAGCATTGGAATTTCTAAACCAAAAAGCGGAAACCTTAGACAAAGCAAGCGAATTGCTAAAAAGCCCCAAAGACATTCTAAAATCGCTTCAAGAACTATTGGAAGAACGCAACATCCTGAGCAAAAAGCTGGAAGTATACCAAAACGAAAGTTTGAGCAAACTTCGTGAAGATTTATTCGACAAGGTACAGGACAAAAATGGCTTGCATTTTTTGGCCGAAAGCGTACACGTACCCAGTGTCGATGCCTTGAAAAATTTGGCTTTTCAGTTGCGAAGCAAATATCCCGTCAATCTGTATTGTGTGTTGGGAACGGTAGTAAACGACAAACCCCAGTTGGCCGTAATCCTTTCTGACAATTTGGTGGCTTCTAAAGGCTTGAACGCTACAGAAATAGTTCGAAATCTTGCCAAAGAAATAGAAGGCGGCGGCGGCGGACAACCTTTCTTTGCGACAGCGGGTGGTAAAAAAGCTTCAGGCATCAAAAAAGCATTGGAATTGGCACAAGAAGCTTTCCAATAGCACTTCGTAAAAAAATCCTAATTCAAGATCTTAATCTCGATACGCCTGTTACTTTGCCTGCCACTTTCGGTGATATTTTCTTCCAATGGCTTTGTTTCGCCATAGCCTTTAAACTGCATCCTTTCCTGTTCAATCCCGCTTTTTAACAAAAAAAGATACACTGCCTCGGCGCGCTTTTCAGACAAAAGCTTGTTTTCCTGCGTGGCGCCCACATTGTCGGTGTGCCCCGAAATTTCAATTTTCATCTTGTTGTCTTTCATTAGTTTGGCCAATTTGCCAAGTTCGGTACGCGAGGTACTATCTAGTGTATAGCGGCCCGTTTCAAAAAACAAGTTTCGAAGTACGGCATTGGCATTGCGCTTTATGGCTTTCAGTCGAATATCGAAACCTTCTTTGTTAGCATTTGTCTGTTCGGCAGTATCAATATGTAAACTTTGATACATATATCCCAAGGCCGAAACAAAAAGCCCGTAGTTTTTTCTGCTTGCAACTACCAAAAGATAAGCTCCGTTTGTGCCGTCCGAATACACATGCTGTTCAGCTTTACCCGACTGCAAATTCACCAGCTCTACTTTGGCTTTCAAGGGGAGTCCTGTGCTATCGTCCACTATTTTTCCCTTCAAATACACACATTTGGTAAAACTTTTCATGTTTTCAGGAACCTGAAAAGCATACAATCTGGACACATATCGGCCTTGATTATCGGCCACATCTTTCGAAAAATACCCTACCGAAAAATCGGTAGCGACAGTAATACCCAACTCGTCGGCATAGGTATTGAGTGGGTAGCCCAAATTTTGTGCCTCGCTCCACACATCATCCGCCATTTTTTCCGATTTGAACAGGTCGGCGCCTCCCATGCCTGGCCATCCTCGCGAAGAAAAATACAGCGATGTACTGTTTGGGTGAATGTAAGGCGTGTAATCACTGTCGGCTGTATTAACAGAAGGCCCAAGATTGACAGGTTTGCTCCAATAGTTGCTGCTGTCCATTTCGGTTTTCCAAATGTCTTCTTTCCCAAATCCGCCCATTCTCTCAGAAGCAAAATACAAGGTACGCCCGTCGGCAGAGAGAGAGGGATGCGATTCCCACAAATGCGTATTTATTTGACTACCAATACTTTCGGGTTGTGTCCATTCGCGCCCTACTTTTTTGGTGATATACAAATCACAACCATTTTTTGGTGTACAATAGGTATAAACCAATGTTTTACCATCTCCTGAAATAGAGGCAGCGCCTTCGTTTTCTTTGGTGTTGATGCGTACTGAAATTTGCTGCGGTTCGCTCCATTTTTTATTCATTTTTTCAGAAAAAAATAAGTCTTCCTGCTCTTGCATACCTGTAGGATTGCGTACCGTAAAAAGTAAAAACTGACCATCAGCGGTAAGGGAAGGGAAATATTGGTTTCTGAAACGATTTAAAGGAGCTGGCAACAATTCGGGCGAAAACTGCCAAGGTTTTTTCAAGGCTTGTTGGGCAAATTGGCAGTTAGCTTGCATTCGTTTGGCCGATGGAATAATACGCATATCGGCCGGGTTATAGGAAAAAAACTGGTTTAGGTACATGGCGGCATTTTTGTAATCGCCTTCCTTCATCAACAAAGAAGCCAAAAAGAAGTATTCATACACATTTTCGGGCATGTTTGGTTTTAAGCTAAAGGCAGTTAAAAGGTAGATTTTTACCTTGCTATCGTCGCGCACAATGCGGTAACAGCCCGCCAAAGCAATATATGCTTCCACAAAATGTTTATCTTTTTCCGACGCATTTTCAAAGCAAAATATGGCTTCATTAAATTTTCGGAGCGCAAGAAAACGCTTGCCCAACTCGTATTGGGCTATTGCCTTTTTATTTTTAGAAGAATATGAGGGCGATTGGGCAAATGCCACCTGAAGGCATACACACATCAAAAAAGGAAAAAGACATTTCATGCCACGTTTTTTGTAAGTCGAAAAGTAAAAATAGCATTTATACCAAGGAAATGATTGGAAGGTAGTGGATTATAACTCGGAAGCGAGTAATTTCGTGTTCCAATTTGAATAAACTAACAATAACTTTATTTTTGACTGTTCAAAAAAAACACAAATGGCTGAAATAATCAAAATGCCCAAGATGAGCGATACCATGACTGAAGGGACTATCGCATCGTGGGTTAAAAAAGTGGGTGACAAAGTAAAAGCAGGCGATGTATTGGCTGAAGTGGAAACTGACAAAGCCACCATGGAACTTGAATCATACGAAAATGGCACCTTATTATACATTGGAGTAAAAGAAAAAGCCTCTGTACCTGTTGATGCCATTATTGCCATTATCGGAAAAGAAGGAGAAGACATTAGTACATTGATTGGCGACAATGCAACACTAGAACCAAAAAAAGAGACTACACCTGTCGATGCGGCACCTTTGTCCGACACATCGGGCATTGAGGCAACCGTAATCAGAATGCCCAAAATGAGCGACACTATGACAGAGGGTGTCATTGCCGCTTGGGTTAAAAAGGTCGGCGACAAAGTAAAAGCTGGCGATGTTTTAGCTGAAGTAGAAACCGATAAAGCTACTATGGAACTAGAGTCTTACGAAGACGGCGTACTGTTGTACATAGGGGTAGAAGCTGGCAAAGCTGTTCCAGTAGATGGCATCATCGCGGTAGTAGGCAAGGAAGGAGCCGATTACACTCCACTCCTTTCTTCCTCGCCCAAAAAAAATGACCAACCAGCTAAAACCGAAAATAAACAAGCGGAAACTACATTGGCTTCTGCTTCTATTTCCAGTGTCACAGTAGCGGCCGGCAGTTCCGACAGCCGCACCAAAATTTCGCCCTTGGCCAAAAAATTGGCACAAGAAAAAGGCATCGACGTGAAAGCCGTTGTAGGTTCGGGCGAGAATGGCCGTATCGTAAAAAGAGATGTTGAAAGCTTCAGCCCTGCGGCAGTCAAAACAACTGCCAGCAACGCAAGTATTTCTACCACAACAGTTTCGGGGATAGAAAGCTTCGAAGAAGTATCGGTAAACAACATGCGCAAAACCATTGCCCGACGCTTGTCTGAAAGTTTGTTCACGGCTCCTCATTTCAGTCTGACCATAGATGTGGACATGGACAAAGCCATAGATGCACGCAAAAGCATGAACGACTATGCTGAAGCAAAAATCTCCTTCAACGATATTGTTATCAAGGCTGTAGCAATAGCTATACACAAGCACCCGAAAGTGAACGGTCAATGGTTGGGCGACAAAATTCGCTACAATCATCATGTACATATAGGAGTAGCAGTGGCCGTTGAAGACGGCCTTATAGTACCAGTGGTGCGTTTTGCCGACACACTCTCTCTTACTCAAATATCTACCAGCGTAAAAGAGCTGGGTAGTAAAGCC
>DMUD01000275.1 GCA_003476475.1 Cytophagales bacterium
ACACAAACGAGCAAGCTGAAGAAATCAAAGGCTGGATTCAGCTTTTAAGATGACATAGATTTCATATAAATATCGTTACTGTCTTATAATCAGCCATTTTCTTGCTTTTCCTCGAAGCTTATTTTAAATTTGTAAGCTTACGGTTTTCTATTTTCACTTTTTATTATCGATTTCAAAATGAAAAAAGCATACATTTTTCCTGGTCAGGGGTCTCAATTTTCAGGAATGGGAAAAGAGCTTTTTGATAGCCACAAAGCTTCGAAAGAGCTTTTTTTACAAGCCAATGACATATTGGGTTTTGACATCACCAAAATAATGTTTGAAGGCAGCGACGAGGATTTGCGCCAAACAAACGTAACGCAACCCGCTATCTTCCTTCATTCGGTAGCTATGGCAAAAGCCGCCAATGAATTCAAGCCCGACATGGTGGCTGGACATTCATTGGGCGAGTTTTCGGCCCTTGTGGCGGCCAATTCGCTCAGTTTTGAAGACGGACTAAAGTTGGTGTACAAAAGAGCCATGGCCATGCAAAAAGCTTGCGAGGCCGAACCGGGCACTATGGCCGCCGTTTTGGGACTCGACGACAGCTTGGTAGACGAGATATGCAAGTCGGTAAAAGAAGGCGTGGTTGTAGCCGCCAATTACAACTGTCCAGGACAGCTGGTTATATCAGGTTCGGTAAAAGCAGTAGAAACTGCCTGTGTAAAACTGAAGGAAGCTGGTGCAAAAAGAGCTTTAATCTTACAAGTTGGAGGTGGTTTTCATTCTCCGCTAATGAAACCTGCTGAAGATGAGCTAAAAGCAGCGATAGAATCGGTACATTTTTCGAAACCAATTTGTCCTGTATATCAAAACGTTACAACAAAACCCCATCGTGATTCTGCCGAAATCAAATCCAATTTGATAAAGCAACTAACTTCTCCTGTACGTTGGACCGAAAGTATAAAAAACATGGTGGAAGATGGAGCAAGCTGCTTTTTAGAGTGCGGGCCAGGCAAAGTATTACAAGGTTTGGTCAAAAAAATAGCACCGGAAATCGAAGTATCTAGCATTTAAGTATTTTCATTGACCTTTAAAGGTTGAATATATGCGTAAAAGAACGGACGTCATTCAGAAGTTCATATATAGACTGCCCAAGTACCTAGTCTTGCAAGTGGACGTGCTAATATGCCTTTTGAGTGTGTTAGTAGCCTACTTTTTGAGGTACAATTTGGAAAGTCTGCCCACACATGTTTGGATTGATATTTACACCTCCATTTGTGTAATATGCTCTGTGAAGCTTATCTCTTTCTTTTATTTCAAGAGCTATACTGGCATTATTCGCTATACAAGCGTAGAAGATGCCAAACGAATATTTTATTCGCTTACCTCTAGTTTCATAGCACTTTCTGCCATCAATCTTGGATTATATTTATATTTTGGCCACCTTTTAATTCCCACTTCAATATTAATAATAGACTTTTTGGCCTCCACATTGTTTATGGCTAGCTTCCGTATTGTGGCCAAAATCTCGTATTACGAGTGGCAAACCCAAAATGTCGAGAAAATAAATGTCATCATTTATGGTGCTGGCCAAGCTGGTATCATTACCAAAAAAACACTCGACCAAGATACCAGCATGAACTACAATGTAGTTGCTTTTGTAGACGACAAAACGAGCAAATCTGGAGGCATGATAGATGGTGTTACCATATACAGTGCTCGAAAAAAACTGGAAGAAATAATTAAAACAAAAAATGTTGAGCTTGTCATTATTGCCATTCAAAAAGTTTCTTCGGAACGAAAGAAAAAAATCATCGACACCTGCTTGTCGTATGGCGTACAAATACGAAACGTGCCACCTGTTGAAAAATGGATAAATGGCGAGCTGAGCTTGAAGCAAATAAAAGATGTAAAAATTGAGGACGTATTGGGTCGCGAAGCCATAAGTCTAGACAATACGGTCATAAAAGAAGAATTGAACAAGAAAAGAATACTTGTAACAGGTGCCGCAGGCTCTATTGGAAGCGAATTGTGCCGTCAAATCGCCCATTTCTCACCCAGTTTGCTCATTATGGTCGACCAGTCAGAATCGGCTTTATACGACATCGACATGGAATTTCAAGACCAAAACTTTAAATGCCCACGCACTCTCATATTGGCCGATGTGCGAAATATGCAAAAAATGGAGAAGGTATTTGAAATGTATAAACCCGAGGTTGTCTTTCATGCAGCAGCCTACAAACATGTACCTGTAATGGAACAAAATCCATCCGAAGCGGTACATACCAATATTTTGGGCACCCGCATATTAGCCGATTTGTCGATAAAACACATGACAAAGAAATTTATCATGATTTCGACCGACAAAGCTGTAAATCCTACTAGCGTAATGGGTGCTTCTAAACGTGTAGCGGAAATTTACATTCAGTCTCTAAATAGTTTTTCAATCGATGGGAATTCCGAAACATCTACACGCTTTATCACAACAAGGTTTGGAAATGTACTTGGTTCAAACGGTTCGGTTATACCTCGCTTCAAAAAACAAATTGCTGAAGGTGGCCCAATAACTGTAACCCACCCTGAAATCACCCGTTATTTTATGACCATTCCCGAAGCTAGCCAACTGGTTTTGGAGGCCAGTGCTATTGGAAAAGGGGGTGAAATATTCTTGTTCGACATGGGGGAGTCCATCAAAATAGTGGATTTGGCCAAAAAAATGATCAAGTTGTCGGGACTTATTCTTGGAAAAGACATTCAACTGGTATTTTCTGGACTAAGACCTGGCGAAAAGTTGTACGAAGAATTGTTGAATAACGAAGAAAACACCTTGCCTACGCATCATCCAAAAATCATGATTGCCAAAGTGCGTCATCAAGAATTTAACCAAGTTAAAGAAGACATGGCCAAACTGATGAAATACTACGATAAAGGGGAAGAAGAAAGGATGGTGATGCAAATGAAGCAGATGGTACCAGAATACAAAAGCAACAACTCTGTGTTTGAAAAATTTGACGAACAGAAAGATAAAAAAGCATTGAATCTTCCTGTACAACCTACCACTTCATTTATCTAACATTCTGAGTTAGTCTCTTTCTTGGACTTGTTTCTTCCTTTTGCGTTCAAGTAAGGATTGTATCCGTTCGATACTTTGGCATAATAGCCCGTACCATCGTAAGCTCTTTTCTCAGGGTGGCTTTTGCATTCGGACGAACAAGCACCTTCCATTTCCCAACCACATTTTTCGCACACTGGCACATGGTTGTTGCAAACTGGATTAGCGCAATTCACCATCCTATCGCATTTAGTGCCACATATATAACATTGTGAAACTACAACTGGATTTACCGAATTTACATCTACCGTAATTCTATTGTCAAAAACATAACATTTGCCTTCAAAATCCTCCCCTCCAGCCTCCATGCCGTATTTGATAATGCCTCCGTGCAACTGATATACATTTTGAAAACCCTTTTCAAGAAGATACGCACTTGCTTTTTCACATTTAATGCCGCCTGTACAATAGGTCAGAATCTTCTTGTCCTTGTATTTTTCTAGTTCAGATAACTTATCAGGAAATTCCCTAAAATTTTCAATGTCTAATTTTACCGCATTTTTAAAATGCCCAACACTATGTTCGTAATTAGAACGCACATCCAACACCACCACATCTTCTTGTTCCTTCATGGCTTTGAATTCTGAAGGTTCCAAGTGAATTCCGGTACGCTTGTTTGGATCAATGTCCAAAAGACTGGAATGTACAATTTCAGACTTCACCCTTACATGCATTTTGGCAAATGTTGGAGTGTCTGACTCGTCGACCTTGAAATCGGTTTTAGCAAATCGAGGGTCAGATTTTAGCACTCGCATGTATTCCTCGCAGCTTTTCTTTGTGCCCGAAATGGTGCCATTGATTCCTTCTTTGGCTACAATAATGCGGCCTACCAAATTCAATGAAAGACAAAACAAGTGGTGTTGTTCGCGAAACTCTTCAGGATTATCTATTGGCGAATAGCAATAGTAAAGAAGTACAGTATGTTTTTTCATGTTGCAACGTGCTAAGTTTCAGTCTTAGTGTGAGCAAATGCAAAATTAAGCGAATAAAACATGCTTACAAGCTGATTTTTATCAGCCGAAATTATTTGGACAAAGCTTCTTTCAAACTAAGGCTGTCTACCGTAAGCGCATACACCTTATCTAGCAATTTTACATTTATTTGGTAAAAACGCATGCTTGAATCGAACACTGCCAGTTGGGTGCCCTGTGCTTTTAGAATAGAATCTTCCAACCTTTTGTACACAAATTTAGAAGTGTCGGAATACTGAAAATTGGAATTCACATACGCCTCCGCCAAATGAAGATTTTCTAAAATTTCCGCCATTTTAGCAGGCTGTATTAGGTTTTCGGGTACTTTATTTTCGTCGTTACAAGCCATTAATACAAATATCGGCATAAAGAAGAAACACAATAAACGAGTCATATCAATGAATTTATTTTACAACATTAGCTCTCATCCACAAATTAATACTAGGGTTGGATGGCGAATTGGTGATGATGGTGAGATGTTTATTTTGTATTCCCTCACGGTCTTTGGTATTCAATGTCAATCGAACAAAACTACTTTCACCAGGAGCCAATTCGTACTTTGGTATTTCAAAAGAAATACATTTGCAGGCGGGTACCAATTTGCGAATAACTAAAGCTTCTTTACCCTCGTTGGTAAATTTATAGTTGAAACTTACGGCTGCTCCCTCCTTTACTGTTCCAAAGTGATGATCCTGTTTTTCGAATTTTATTTTGGGCGCTTTGGCTGCCGATGTGGCATCGAGCGGAGCAAAATATTCTTCGATATGGGCGGCAAGTGGTATGCGCTTTACCGACATGGAATCATCGGTTGTAAAAAACGTAATGGTATCACTTACAAATCCCCAATCGCGTCGAGCCACGGCATTGTAAGTAATATCTAATTTGGCAATTTCTTGGCTTTTTAAATCAAGTTTGTTCAGCTTCACTATCATAAAAGAAGTGTCGTACGAAAGCCTCACTATTTTTACATCTTTAGTTCCCGCATTGTAAAATTCAAATTCCCTCTTTTCGGGCTGTAGGTTTCTCACCGTCTTCAAATTCAAATATTTGGATTGAAAACGGAGATTTCCAAAAGGATACACCAACTCTCGTTCAATAAGTCGCTGATTTACCACCACAATCCCTTTCAAAAAGAGAATAACGGGCGTTTCGTAGCCTTCGAAAAATACCGAAACAGTTTTGTTGATTTCGCCCGGACGATTTATTGTGTTGTAAACTACTTGCACATGACCGGCGCTGTCTTCAGGTATAGCCACTTCTGTATATTCAGCCGCCGTGCAACCACAAGAAGGCACAACTTTTTGTATTTTAATGGGCACATCGCCTCTATTAAAAAAGACAAAGTCGTATCGAATTTTTCCAACCTCCTCTACTACTTTTCCAAAATTGGCAGTTTTCGTAACAAAATATACAGGAGCATTTTGGGCTGAAATAGACCCCAATACACACAATGAAATAAAGATATAAAGCAGACTTTTTTTGAACATGGAATATGGGCTAATATGGGTCAACGTCCACTATCAATTGGGTTGACTTGAATTCATTTTGGGTTTGGAATTTGAAAATCGATTTGTTCAGCAAAGCTTTTGCCTTGGCAATATCCACCTTTTCTCGCTCGAATTTCAACAATATTTCCATGAGGAAAAAATTATTTATGCGATCTACTGGTGGCCATTCGGGACCATACACGCGGTAGTTGCCAAATTGTGCACTCAGTATTTTGCCTAAAAAATGGGCTGATTGATTGCAGGCCTCTTTATTTCTGTCTTTAAAAACCAATTTTACAAGACGCGTGAACGGCGGATAATGAAATTTTTCCCTCTCTTGCAGCTCTCTTTCGTAAAAACCATGAATGTCGTTGGCCTGCAGATACCGCAACAAATAATGAGCTGGGTTGTAGGTTTGCACAATAACTTGTCCTTGTTTTTCGCGCCTACCCGTGCGACCCGCCACCTGGGTCAGCATTTGAAAAGTGCGTTCATTTGCTCTAAAATCGGGGTAATACATCATCTGATCGGCATTTAAAATTCCAGCCAAATTGATATTCTCAAAGTCTAATCCTTTTGTGACCATTTGAGTTCCCACCAGTATGTCTATTTCTCCTTTATTCAGTCCGTCATAAATATTTTTGAATGCATTTTTGGCCCTTGTCGTATCTTGATCCATGCGCTGCACACGGGCTGTAGGAAGCAATGCCGCCAAATCGTCTTCAATTTTTTCGGTTCCCAAACCTTTGGTTTTCAACCTTGCAACACCACAGGCTGGACATGTCGCGTGTACCTTTTCGTTGTGGCCACAATAATGGCACTTTAATCTTTTATCACGTTGATGATAGGTGAGCGATACGGAACATTGGTTACACATAGACACCCAACCACAAGATTCGCAGCATAGGTAAGGTGAATAGCCACGCCTATTTTGGAACAACAAAGCCTGTTCTTTTTGAGCAATACTTTGCTCCAAAGAGGCCAGCAACTGTTCTGAATAATCGCCGTGAGGGTTGGGGGTGGTCTTATTTTTTTTACCCAATTTCAAATCGGCAAATGTAATGTTGGGCAACACAGCCATACCATGCCTTTTCTCCAATTTTACATAGCCATATATCCCTTTATGAGCCAAATAATAACTTTCTAGAGAAGGTGTAGCAGAGCCAAGCAATGTTTTGCAAAGGTGCATTTTGGCCAAAACCAAAGCAGTATCGCGCGCTTGGTAACGAGGGTTTTTTTCGCCTTGCTTGAATGAAGTATCATGTTCCTCGTCGACCACAATAAAACCAAGATTTTGAAAAGGCAAAAACACCGCCGAACGCGCTCCCAACACCAACTTTGAAGTGCCATTTTGCACTTTTTTCCATGTTTCAACTCGCTCGTTTTCCGAGAGCCGCGAATGGTACACATCTAGTTCCTTGCCAAATATAGCCGACAATCGCGCGGTCATGT
>DMUD01000090.1 GCA_003476475.1 Cytophagales bacterium
TGGAACGTTAGTTGCGCACAACCTGATTCAAAAAGGAAAAAAAATTCTAGTATTTGATATTTTCGACGAACATTCATCGTCGAGGGTGGCAGCTGGATTGTATAACCCAGTAACTGGGCAACGACGTACAAAAACTTGGTTGGCCGACGAACTTTTTCCTACTATTGAGCCGTTCTACCTGTCGCTTGAAAACTTACTTCAAACCAAGTTTTTACACAAAAAATCTATATTTCGCCCATTCGACTCTACAGCCGACCAAAACGATTGGGCTGGACAAAGTTCTGAAAACGGACTTCAAAACTTTTTAGAATTGACACTAAGCGCTGAAGAATATGTCCGTTTTTACCATGCAGAAAAAGGGGGGCTTAAAACCAAAATATCCGGTTATTTGGACGTAAAAACATTGCTCGATGCTTTTGCCGAATATTTGACAAAACACAACATGCTAATACAAGCAGCCTTTTCATATTCTAAAATTGTTTTTGCTAATGATAAAGTTTGTTATGAAAACGTAATTGCCAAATCGGTAATTTTTTGTGAAGGACACATGGCGAGAACAAACCCCTTATTTAATTACTTGCCATTGAATGCCACAAAAGGAGAAATTTTAGACGTTCAAATAAAAGACTACAATCTCTCGGATATTGTAAACAAAGGCGTTTTTGTGCTGCCTGAAGGGAAAAACCAACGTATTGGTTCAACGTATGAATGGAATTTCGAAGACAATAGCCCTACTACAAAAGCTAAAGAAGAACTCTGTCTTAAACTTGAAAAAATACTAAAGTATCCATACAGGGTAATTGACCATAATGCAGGCATACGACCTACCACCAAAGACAGGCGACCACTCATAGGCAGGCATCCTGAAATAAAAAATGCATATATCTTCAACGGATTAGGTACAAAAGGAGTATCGTTGGCACCTTATTTTTCTGTCATGTTTGTAAAATGGCTGTTGGGCGAGGGTACTCTACTTAAAGAGGTGGACATCAACCGTTTTCCAAAAATTTAAAGTCCCTTAGAAGCTAAAAACTGCAAAACCCACTCCTCGTGTTTTGAATGTTTGCCTTTGTTAGTCCAAAACCCTACATGCCCACCGTATTTGGGAAAAACAAAATGCGCGTCGCCTACGGAAACAGAAGGCAACGGAAAACACTCATGAGTCAAAAATGGGTCATCGAGAGCGTTAATGAGCAAAAAAGGCACAGAAATATTTTCAAGAAAGTTTACAGATGAGGATTTTTTATAGTAATCATCGGCATCTGTAAACTGATTAGCTGGCGCTGTATACACTTCATCAAATTGGCGTATAGTACGAATGGTATCAATTTCAATAGACAAAGACTGAGTCTTAAATTTCTCCACCTTCTTTTTCAACTTACTTTTCAAAGAGTTAAGAAATCGGAGGCTATAAAAATAGTTTTGCCACTGTTCTAATTTCAAAGCTGTACTACGCAAATGTATGGGAACAGAAATACCAATCACGGCTTTTACAGCCTGTGGCACAACCCGACTACCCGCATATTTCAACACTACATTTCCACCCAAACTAAATCCCAAGAGCACTATATTGGCATATTTATCGCATAAATAATTGCACAAAAGCTCCAAATCATCGGTTTGGCCACTATGGTAAGCATAATACTGCTTGTTGTCCCTGCCACTACAGCCTCTCAAATTCAAAGCTGCCACATCCCAACCCTTTAAATGCAACACTTGGGACATAGAGGTCATGTAGGAACTACTCGAAGAGCCTTCAAGTCCGTGTACGAGCACTGCACATTTACCATTTCTACTAGCAAATATGTCTACATCCAAAAAATCATCATCGGGTGTAGTTAATAAGATCCTTTCAAAAGGCAGTTTGGAAGCATTCCGAAACAGGTAAGCCCAAATAGTATTCAAATGCCCATTTCGCAGAAAAAAACGAGGTAAATATGCGTCGGGTGAAAACAAATGGTACTAATTAATTATACCCCAAAAAACTCTGCATCCAATCGTTCGCCCACCTTATACAATTTTGCACTAGTTTCATTCATGAAACCCATCGTATTTTGTTCTATTTCTTCGTATTGCAGATACTGAAAATAGGCTGTTTGTTTCCCTATATAAAACTCGATGGTATTTTTATCGGCCAAATTGTGCAAGCTCAAAATGCGCATGTGCTTTTGCACCTCCTTCAGGTTGAACAAAAGCGATTTTGGGAAAAAAGGATTTAAGACTAAAAATTCGATACAGTTTTTACGATTGGGAGAAGTTTTGTAATGTCTTCTACACATGTCAAAGCTTTCACATGATTTTAGCAAAGTTGACCATTGATAGTTTTCAACTGCCGTATTGAGCAACGATTTGTCCACTCTTTCAATGTCTTCCAATTTAGAAATGATGATGCGAATTATTTGCATGGCCCTTTCCAAATGAATACCTAAGCTAATGATTGACCATTCCAAATTGCGAAAAAGTGTGTTATCAATGTAACCTTTTACAATGGCGCTGTTATCCATTACAAGCATACTGAAATCATAAATATCTTCGTCAATATCGGCTTTCATCGAGAAATCATTCAATGCATGGTAATACTTGTTGATTGACTCCCAAAGCTCGCTCGACAAAGTATCACGTGCCCCCCTAGCACTCTCGCGGGCAAAGCTTATGTTCGAAATAATAGAAAACGGATGATTGAAGTCGGTAGTAAGAAACGTCAATACATCTTCTTCTATCAATTTATCGTGCTCCTTTTTATAAATCTCTTCCAAGCCTGACATGCTTAAGATAGATTCCAACACCAACTCTTTTTTTTGAGAAATGGGGGCATCGAGCGCTGAAAAATATTGCACTCGAGTATACCGTGCCATGTGTTCGGCACGCTCTATGTATCGACCCATCCAAAACAAACTATTTGCAATTCTTGATAGCATATTGTCCTAATTTTTACTGATTGGAAAATAAAAGAGGAATCAATCTTCTAAAACCCAAGTATCTTTTGCGCCACCGCCCTGCGATGAATTCACGATAAGATTCCCCCTTTTCAAGGCCACACGCGACAAACCACCTTTTACCAAAAAATTTTGATTTTTGCCCATTAGACAATAAGTGCGCAAATCGATGTGCCTTGGTTCAAATGCATTAGTTTCGTCGATAAAAGTAGAATGAACGGAAAGAGAAAGAACGGGCTGTGCAATGTATTTCCTTCTATTTGCCACAATCAATTTTTTACAATCCGCCATTTCTTGTTTGGTTGCATTTGGACCAATCATAATACCATATCCTCCAGATTCATCAACTGGTTTAATTACAAGATTATGAATATTTTCCAGCACATATTTATAATCGTCGTCCAGTTCACAACGATAGGTTTGGACGTTGTTCAAAATGGGTTCTTCACCCAAATAATATTTGATAATATTGGGAATGTAGCTGTACACCGCCTTGTCATCGGCAGCTCCGCAACCCGGTGCATTCAACAAAGAAACATTTTTAGCTTTATAGGCACTTACAATACCAGGCACCCCCAAAACAGAGTCTTTTCGCCACACTTTCGGATCGAGAAAATCATCGTCAACTCGTTTGTAAATCACATCTACCCTTTTGGGGCCATTGATAGTTTTCATGTAAACGAATTTATTTTCCACAAACAAATCTCGGCCTTCAACCAACTGGATACCCATGTTGAGTGCCAAAAAAGAATGTTCGAAATAGGCAGAATTGTACATTCCTGGCGAAAGCACGACACATGTAGGGTTGTCTAAACCTACTGGCGCCACCGATTGCATTATCGAGAGCAATTGCTCAGGATATTCTTCTACCGAATGCACCTTGTATTGACGCATAAAGTTTGGCACAGTCTTTTTCATGGCTATACGGTTGGCTATCACATAGCTAACCCCAGATGGACACCGCACGTTGTCTTCTAAAATGTAAAACTTTCCATCGCGATGTTTGATAATGTCGGTGCCCGACACATGATTGTAAATGCCCCCCACTGGCTTCACCCCTTCCATTTCCTTCAAATAGTATTTGGCACTTAGCACCAAATCGGCAGGCACCACACCATCTTTGAATATTTTTTTATCGTTATAAATGTCGTGCAAAAACAAATTAATGGCTGTATTGCGCTGAACAACACCCTTTTCTACGATTTCCCATTCTTTAGCGGGCATTACACGCGGAAAAAGGTCGAAAGGCATAATGCGCTCCACCCCCCTTTGTTTGTCTGAATAAACGGCAAAAGTAATGCCTTGATTATAGAAAGAAACTTTTGCATACTCGTTTAACTCCTTGAAATCTTGAGAACCCAATTGACGAAATTGCTCCAACAAACTTTCGTAATGTTTCCGAACTGTGGCATCTTTTTTGAATACCTCGTCGTAATGGTCTTTGTTTATTTCATAAGATGAAAAAACACCATTCTTTTCGTTTAATTCCATTTCACTTTTGATATCAAAACAAAAATAATAAAAGTACAACACTTTTTTAACAAGGATATTGAATGGCGAAATACATGAAATTAAATGTACTTTAAGAGAAGCATCATATCGACTTTGGACAGTGGTTTTTTGCTTTAAATCATAAAATTTATAATCATCGTTAGGGTCTTGTATGATTATTCTTTTGTTATACGAAATAATATCTAATTTTATGTGTTCATTTTAACTGCTAATTTTTATGCATTTCATTCAAAAAACATTCAGACTGAAATCTTTCAAAAGAGGTTTTCATCTCATAACGAAAGATATAAAAAATGAAATTCCAGAATTGTCCAATGTAAGTATCGGCATTTTACATGTCTTTTTGCATCATACCACCGCTTCTTTGACTATAAATGAAAATACCGACCCAACCGTGCGCGAAGACTTTGAATCGCACATGAACATTATGATTCCTGAAAATGCGGCGTATTACAAACACCAAAGCGAAGAACCAGATAACATGCCGGGACATATCAAATCGTCTGTTATGGGCGTAAACCTTACCATTCCCGTCACCAACGGAAAATTGAACTTAGGAACCTGGCAAGGTGTTTATCTATGCGAGCATCGCAATCGTGCAATGACCAGAAAAATTACACTTACTTTAATAGGACAATAAATGAAAAAGAGTTATATCGTTATTGGAGTCGTTTTAGTTGTCCTATTCGCAATTTATCGAATCTTTGCCGGTTCATACAACAACATGGTGAATTCGGAAGAAACTGTATCCCAATCTTGGTCACAAGTACAAAATGTATATCAGCGCAGGCTGGATTTAATTCCAAACTTGGTAAACACCGTAAAAGGAATGGCTGCAAGTGAAAAAGAAACTTTTGAGGCTGTGATTAATGCAAGAGCTAAGGCAACTGCAATAAACATAGATCCAAGCAAACTCACTCCCGAACAAATAAGCAAGTTCCAAGCAGCTCAGGGTGAACTTTCGACTGCATTAGGACGCCTGATGGTGGTTTCGGAACAATACCCGCAACTACGACAAAGTGAAGGTTTCTTAAACCTTCAAGCTCAATTGGAAGGTACTGAAAACCGCATTTCGGTTGAAAGAAAAAACTTTAATGAGGCAGTTCAAACCTACAACACGCTGATACGACAGTTTCCAAACAACATGTTGGCAGGAATTTACGGTTTCGAGAAAAAGGGGTATTTTGAAGCTGAACAAAATGCCGACAAAGCACCAAAGGTGCAATTCTAATACATGGAATTTTTCAATACCGAACAAAAAAAGCAAATACTAAAAGAAATAAGCCAAGCTGAATTAGACACTTCGGGCGAAATTCGTGTGCACATTGAAAATAATTGCAAGGCAAACGATGCATTTGCAAGAGGCATTGAAGTTTTCCGCAAGTTGAATATGCACAAAACTTCCGAAAGAAACGGTGTACTTTTTTATTTGGCTCTAAAAGACCGGAAATTCGCCATCATTGGCGATGAAGGCATCAACAACAAGGTTCCTGAAGATTTTTGGGACAATATAAAAGATGAAATGAAGAAGCAGTTCAGCGATGGCAACTTTGCCGAAGGATTGTCCAAATGCATATACCAAGCTGGCAAACAGCTGAAAATACATTTCCCCTATCGCCACGACGACAAAAACGAGCTTTCGGATGAAATTTCATTCAACGAAAACTAGCATGGTGAAAAAATTTAGTTTATTGCTTTTCCTTCTCCTGCCCTTTCGTAGCTGGTCGCAGGATATCCCTGAAAATCCTGTACCTGCTCGATTTGTAAACGATTTCGCCCAATTACTTTCAGAATCTGAAGTGGCAACTTTAGAAAAAAAACTTGAAAATTATCAAGATACTACCTCAAATCAAGTCGTAATCGTCACTACCAACAGTTTAAACAATTACGATATAGAAAGCTATTCCTATGCGATTTCCAAAAGCTGGGGAATAGGACAAAAAGAGAAAAACAATGGCGTACTGATAACCATAGCTCCAAACGAAAGAAAAATGCGAATTGAAGTCGGATATGGGCTAGAAGGAGCCATTCCGGATGCTGTATGCAAACACATCATTCGCGAAAAAATGCGACCATATTTCAAAAAAAACCTGTATTTCGAAGGTTTGGATTCTGCAACTTCAAACGTAATAAAATATGCCTCTGGTGAATACAAGGCTGAAGAGCTCAATGAAAAGCAGCCAAAATATATATGGTTGGTCGTTTTCATTATCATTATATTACTCATATCGTTTATTTCAAAATACAACCGTACCAAAAATTCAGCTATAGGACGCGATTTAGACTTTTGGACAATACTAGCACTCATGTCGATGAGTAACAAGGGGAGTAGCCGAGGCGGTGGCTGGAGAAATGGCCAAGACAGCGGAGGTTGGGATTTTGGCGGTGGAAGTTTTGGTGGTGGTGGGGCAAGCGGTGATTGGTAGGCAATCTCGCCTACTTTTTCTTTTTCAACACATAAATTCCAGGCCTTTCCAAACTATAAGCTTCTTGCAAACTAGGTATTCGTTTGAAAACACTGGGCATAATGTGTTTTTGGTCAATTATCATTTCGGGCATTTCCTTTTCAAAAGTTCGTTTCACACTTTCTATTGAAGTAAACTCCTGAGTATTTACAAGTTCTTGCTTGCTCACCTCCCAATTCAAATACTTGGTTGCCAATGTGTTGTCTAAATAATAAGCTACAGACTCGCCCACCACAAACAAACGCTTCCCTTTCACAGTGTCCTGTTCATTTCGTTGTACAATTATTTTTCGCATGCTTCCTCTCCAAGCCAAGCCAACTGCACTACGCACCTCAACCAAAAGCATGACCACAAAAGCCAAAATGAGCAAAATACTAGCAATCAAGGTTTTATTGGTTTGCGTAAAGTAAAAAGTGTAAAAAAAAGCAAGTGGCATAATCGCAATATGTAAAAATGAAAGTGTTGTTATGGGTGCAATTAAAAACAGCAATAAACAACCCATCAACCAAATAAAAACAAACTTCCTACAAATGTTTTGATAGTTTATTTCTCGAATGCGATCCCTCAAACTCAAATACAAAGCACTCAGAAAAACTAATGCGGGAATAAGCAATATGTAAGCTACCTCAGACCAAAAAATATAATTTTGCCTAAACTTAAAGTATTTTGCAAGAAAAACATTAGTAAATTCTACAAAACCATCATTCCATAAAAAAACCACCAATAGAACCATCCATGGAAATACGCAACCAAGAATAAGTAAAAAATAAGATTTAAGCTCGCTGCGGGTAAAAACAATTAGAGAAATTAGAATGACCAAGAAAAAAACGATGGAAGGAAGATACAACAAAGACGCAATACTCAGAAAAAAGCCTATGGAATACAGCTGTTGGCTCTCTTCTTTTTTTAAGTAAAAAAACATTTTGTTCGCCACCAACAACAAAAATGAAGAGGCCATAAGTGGTGCTGAAAAAACATTTAGCTCAATGGAAGAAAAACTCAGAAAAAGGTAGAAAAAAGCTGGCAAATTGGTTTTTTCATTCAAAACATCGTGTCTTATAAATTGAATGTTGATAAAAAACGCATTAAATAGGACTAAAATCACATTCAGCCAATACGCAGTAGCTGAAAAAATAACAACATTATTAGGCAGCAGATAATACAAAAAAGCAGTCAAAGGCTCGGCTGTTTCCCACACATCTTTATATAGCCATTTACCGTTTTCCATGGCTCTAGCTACCAAAAAAAACTTTAGTTCGGAATAGGTAAAGGGAATCTCGAAAAGAAAAACGATTGCACGTGCTGCCAAAAAGAAAATGGCTAAAACGGCAAGACGGTAAGGATCATTTATTTTTAAAAACTTGATCAAAAGAGAATCAAAAAGATTATTTGGGAGGCTGGGTGGCCAAAATCATCTTGATTTTCAACTTATTGCCCAATGCCAAAATGTCTACCAAATTTTGTACCTGAATTGACCTATCCACTTTCAGCACAACCGTTACGTCGTTTGAGTTACCCACTATTTGCAAAAGACGGGATTCCAACTGTTCAAAAGCAAGTGATGTTTTTTCGTTGTTGATGTAATATTCCAAATCTTTGGAAACCGTAAGGCTGTACTGTTGCTTACTTACCGTTTGTCCAGCTTTGGCTTGCGGCAACAAAAGTTTAATCACATTTGGGTTGGCAAGCGTAGAAGCAATCAAAAAAAACAACATCAAAAAAAACATGATGTCGTTTAAGGCCGAAACCTCTACACTTGAATGTGCTTTATTTTTTCTTCTAAAATTCAAATTGGTAGTTTAAATGTGTCTTTATTTATGTTCGGTTATGATGTTGATAAACTCGACCCCTGCCTTTTCCATTTCCATACCGATGCTTTCTATCTTCATGTTCAATAGCTGATAGCCAGTATGCGCAATAATACCTACCACCAAACCTGCGGCAGATGTTATCATTTTTTCATACAAGCCGCCGGCGATAAGACCAATGCTGATATTATCGGCTAATGAAATATTATAAAAAATTTTGATAACTCCAGAAATAGTTCCTACAAAACCAAGCATGGGTGCTATTGAAGCTATTACACCCAAATAGCTCATATTATTTTCCAATTTCATCATCTCAACTCGCCCTGTGCTTTCCATTGCCGATTCAATTTCTTTCACCTGGCTACCCATCCTTTTAATCCCTTTCAACAAAATAGCCGAAACCGGAGTGTCGTATTGGGCAACAGTGGTTTCAGCAATATTCAAATCTCCTCTTTTAATATATTCTTTGACTGCTTCAAGCAAGTTTTTCTTCGTTTTGGAAGCTCTATTCAAGGTTAAAAAACGTTCTATAATGACAAAAACCGCCCCTAATGAAAGAAGTAAAATAGGCAACATAACCCAACCACCTTGAAACAACAATTCGAGCAATGACATGGAGGGCTGTTCATTAACCAATGAAACTTCGGTAACAGTAGCAGTAGTGATTTGAAGAAAATTCATTCGAATTGAGATGAAATTGAGACGAAACTAATAGACCATTACCCAAATGTCGTTTCCGTAGTTGGGTTTGAATTCCTTAATTTTTTGCAATGCCGTTGTTTTGGTGGGATAGTCGCCCAAAGTAACTCGGAACAAGGCACCATCTTCAGTTGGGGCAATGATTTTAGATTCCAACCCTTCCAAAATCAATTTTTCTCGCAGTATAACCGCATTTTTTTTATTTGAAAAACCACCCGCAATAATGAAACTTCTGCCCGATTTGTCACAGATAATATTGGCAATAGCCAACTTGGCATCTTCTGTATTGGCTATATCTTCTTGGTTGTATTTGAGAGGCTCATCTTCCCATTTTTCTTCTTCCAACTTTTTTATACTTTCCTCGGCAGATGTAGCATTTTTAAAACTTTTAGAAGTAGTTCCAGCCGTATCCTGAATGGGTTCTATTTGTAGTTGAGTTTGTTTTATTGTATCGTTTTCTATAGACTTTGAAGAAAAAATATGCATACTCGCCAACATCTGACGGCCATCTTCTGTAATACTGAAAAACACTCCGAGACCAACTATCAACACCAGTGGAGCGACAAGATACAGCCAAACAAGGGGTTTTGATGTGTTATTTAAATTTTGAACAAGGTAGGTCTCATCCGATTTGTTGTTTCTTTTGCCCGAATCCAAAACGGAATCTACTTCTGTAGGACTAATAGCTTTTCTATTTTTTGTTTTTTGCAATTGCCCCCTCTTGGCACTTTGGGGCAAGTAATCTTTTACCAAAATTTGAGGAAGACCAAAATTAAATGGGTCAGAGTCAAAATCCATAAAAGACTTAAATCCAACTTTGTTTTCTATAGGGTAAAAAAACCCAATGCCTTTCAACTGGAACTCTTTGTTTTCACTTAATGTGGTCTTGATTTTGTATACAAATTCAGTGACACGATTTTCTGCCTCGGCCACTGAAATCGATTCCCTATCGGAAACGATGGAAATAAGACGACTTGCATCACCAATCAAACGATCGTTGTAGGCAACTTGCTTTCTAGGCGGGGTGAAAACATGAGTTGAAGTATCTAAATGAGCAGAAATATGTTTTGAAATGAATCCACCGAAATCTGGTAGATAAACCAGTTCATCAGTAGAAATCAAATACAATATGTACTTTTCTAAACCCATTTACACTAAAAACTACAGGTTGCCCCTATAAGAAAATTGATTCCTTTTTGCGAATAATATAAATAACGTTGATACTTGTTGGCTAAAAGGTTGTTCAGTTCCAAAAAAGCAGAAAAATTTTGTGAAAACAAATAGTCCACCTTTAAATTCAAATCGAGAATGGTGGGAAGTTTTTTCACCTTTCCATTTTGTTCTATGGCTTGCATGCCTTGCATCATGTAAGAGTTCAATGAAAAAACTACTTTTTCTTTCATAAAATAGGAAAGATGATAGTTTGCTTGCATAGTGGGCATGTGCCAAGGCTGTTTCAAAGTGCCTGTTTGAAAAGATTGATACATAAACGTGACACCTGCCAGCATCTTCTTTTCTAAGTTGTACGATAAATCGAATTTGAAACGGGTTATTTGCACCTTGTTAGAATCATAGGCCAAAGCAAAACGAAGTGAATCCGATCCGTTGTTTACTAAAAATGGCAAATTTTTGTAGTTCAAATAAGACCCTTGAAGTTGGTAAGTAAATTTTCCGAACAAATTGCCTTGAGCACCGGCATACATGTCAAAAAGTTTGTTGGCATGCGACAGCACAAATCGATTGGTCATCCAAGGGTTTTCACGCATCGTACTGCGCAAGGTATTTCGTTCCATGTTGCCATCAAAACCACCGTACACACCCAAAATACCTTCTGTAACTTTATATTCAGCTTTGAGAGATGGATATAAATGAAAGTTTTTTTTGGAATATAAAGTGTCGTTTTCATAAGCAAAATTGATTCCGCCGGTCAATGACAACTTGCCCATTTTTCTCTGATAATATGGCTGTAAGCTTACCAAATTACGAATGAACTGGGTAGAATCTGAACGACCTGCCACCGATACCAGTCCGCGGACACCTGCACGGGTCACTTCATCCAAAATCATTTGTGTTTTGTATCTTAGAAGTGCTTCTGCTTCTTTGGCTTTGAACCTATCGGAAAGTTGTGAAAGTTCTAAATTGGCTTGATAGGTCATTTTAGCTGTCGTATCATTGTTTTTGAGGTCTATGTTCAACAACAAATTATTGAAAATTTGTTTCATAGTATCTTTGCCCACTTCCAAGTTTTGGTTGTAACCATAAAATTGCCTTGCAGTACGATAATAACCCAGTTCGCCTCGCAAAGTGTGTTTGGCAGCGTAATACTGACTATACAACACCAAATGATTGTCGCTAAGTCCTGAATTTTTGATGGGCCCTCTCGCACTTGAAAAATGTCTTGCATTCAGCCCATAGGCATATTTCTCTGAACGCTTATTGTAAAGAAAAGCTTCGAAATAAGGGGTCACATAATTTCCAAAACCCGCTTTCACATAATTGGGATACAACTTGGCCAAAGGCTCTTCCTTAATTGAAAGAATCTTCAACTTTGCGTCGAGAAAGGGAAGTGGCAAACTGTAATCGTTGAATAAATAATTTTGTTTTGAAACGTCAATCGTCTTTTTTTCTATGACTATTTTTTCGAAATCTCTTTGCGAAGTGGGCAGTTCAATTTTTTTGTTTTTCTCTACAATGACCTGTTGATTTTCAATTTCTCCCTCACCTGACTGCGCATTTGAAGTAAAACCTAGAAATAATAATATAGCTGAAACGAAAAGTTTGACTCCCTTTAATTGCCTCATGGTTGCAATATTACCACAAATATAAGAACTCGCGAAACACGACACGCCTTGTTTGCGATTGAAAAAGACATTTTTCAATTCTCGTGTTCAAATGCATTTTGAAAAGAATTTGACGAAATTCGCATCAGAAAACGGTACAAAAATGAAATTATCTGAAATTGTAAAAGCCATAGAAAGCCTAGCACCTTTGGCATTGCAAGAAAGCTACGACAATGCTGGTCTCTATTGCGGAAATGTTTCAGACGAAATATCTAGAGTACTTATCAGCTTGGATATTACAGAAGAAGTGGTGCAGGAAGCCATCAGCGAAAAATGCCAATTAATTGTGGCCCACCATCCCATTATTTTCAAACCTATCAAAAAATTGACTGGCGAAAATCATGTTGAAAGAACCCTGTTGGCTGCCATAAAAAATAATATCGCCTTGTATGCTGCACACACCAACTTGGACAATGCATACAATGGAGTAAATTTTAAAATAGCTAAAAAATTAAATTTAAAAAATATTCAGGTATTACAACCCATCAGAAACCTGAAAAAACTTACAGTTTTTGTACCATTAAACTATACTGAAAAATTATTGAAGGCATTGGGAGAGGCTGGTGCTGGACAAATAGGAAATTACAAGGACTGCAGCTACCGTGTGGAAGGCATAGGTGCTTTTACTCCAAATGAAGATGCTAAACCACATATCGGAGAAGCAAACATAAAAGAAGAAGTGAAAGAAAGCCGAATAGAAGTAATGCTACCCTCTTACCTCGAAAAACAAATTATAGCAGCCATGAAGGAAGCTCACCCATATGAAGAGGTTGCCCATTATATTTCAGAGACTACCAACACAAACCCAGAAAGCGGCGCTGGAGCCATTGGCGAACTTGAAAAAGAACTGACGCCCAACGAATTTTTACAAAAACTAAAAAAAGATTTAAATCTTGAAGCCATTCGTTATACGTCCTTCAGTGGAAAAATAAAACGAGTTGCAGTGTGTGGCGGTGCAGGTAGTTTTCTTTTAAAACAAGCCACAGCCAAAAAAGCCGATGCTTTTGTTTCAGCAGACTTTAAATATCATGATTTTTTTGATGCAGAAAACACCATCATGATTGCCGATGTCGGACATTCCGAAAGTGAATTTTACACGCGCGAACTCTTTTTCGAACTTTTGACAAAAAAAATCCCTAATATTGCAGTCCTTTTTAGCACCGTAAACACAAATCCTGTCAAATATTATTTCTAGTTAGATGGAAGCTACTGTACCACAGAAACTTGAGACTCTCTTAAAACTTCAAGCGCTAGACTCAAAACTTGACGAAATCGTCAAAATGCGTGGCGACCTACCGGAAGAAATTCGCGACTTGGAAGATGAATTGATAGGTTTCGGAACCCGAATCAAAAAGTTTGAGACAGAAATCGAAGGGTTTAAAGAAGAAATATCCAATCGCAAAAATGCAAGCAAAGAGAGCGAAAAGCTCATCAAAAAATACATTGACCAACAAAGCAACGTTCGTAACAATCGCGAATACGACGCCATATCAAAAGAAATTGAACTTCAACAACTAGACATTCAACTAGCTGAAAAAAAAATAAAAGAAGCAACCCTAAAAATCGATAGTCGCAACTTAGAAATTGAGGCTATCAAAAATTCACTTTCCGAACGCGAAAAAGATTTGGCCAACAAAAAAAGTGAGCTAGAGATTTTGGTATCGGAAAGCTTGGAAGAAGAAACCAAAATACAAAAAGACAGAGAAAAAGTTCAGAAACAATTGGAGGAAAGATTGTATCAATCATACAACCGTTTACGCCATAATC
>DMUD01000133.1 GCA_003476475.1 Cytophagales bacterium
ACCACCAACCGACCGCCCTTTTCAACAAATATTTTACATCTGTTTATGTTCGACCAAATTCTGACTTCGTCGCCCAATTCCATGTAGCCACGGTTCTGTATCAACGGTGTTTGCCGAATGGAAACCAAAGCCCCTACTTTTGAACAATTTCGCAGGTATAGTTTTGCTTGAATCGTTCGCCAAAGCCCATTCCAAACCAATCCGATTATTTCAAAAACAGATTTGTTGGCACTTCTTTTCTTTAGTTCATTTATCAGGCGCATCGTTTTTCAATTTTGGATAACCGTGTATTTGTCCATGAAAGAAATGCCAAACAACCCCTCGCCAAAAAGCTTTAAGGTGGTGGATTTTGTCTTTTCGCATAAAAAGGAAGGTGTTTTTGGGTATGATGAAGATGGCGAAAAACAGAAGGAAGACTAGGAAAGACAGGATGTTGCTGTTGCGTCGCATGTACAAGAGCCTGTTTCGCACCATGTAGTAGGTTTTCAGTACACTTTCTTTCCCCACCGAAACCGATTCTTTGTGATACACCACCGATTTTCCGACAAAAAAAACCTTGTAGCCCGCCTTTTTGATGGCCATGCACCAGTCGTGCTCTTCGTAATACAAGAAGAAAATTTCAGACATCATCCCTACTTTTTTTATTGCCTCCATGGGCACCATCATGGCAGCGCCATGCCCCAGTTCTGTAGGTGCCACATAGTCAAACTGTCCGCCATCTTTAGGATAAAAAGCTCTTTTCCGACCTCTTCCCGTAAACGAGTGGATGTTGCCCAAACCGGCATACTGAACTAGATTTTCGGTATGGTAGAAAATAATTTTTGGAGAAACCAATCCGATGCTGGGGTCGTTTTCCAACACTTCCACAAGCGGTGTCATAAAGTTGGGCGCTACTTCGGTGTCGTTGTTCAAAAACAATACATATTTTCCCCTCGCTTCTTTCAGTCCCAAATTGTTGCCACCCGCAAAACCGAGGTTTTGGCTACTCACAAGGCATTTTACTTTTGGAAAATGTATTTTCAACAACTCCTGAAGTCCTTCATTAGACCCGTTGTCCACCACGATTACTTCAATGTTTTTGTAGTCGCACTTTTGAAGCGAGTCGAGCATTTGAAGGGTCACCTCGTTTTGGCGGTAGTTCACGCTGATGACCGTAACCAAGGGTTGATTTAGCATCTTATACATTGTCTTTTTGGAGCAAAGCAGGAAATGTTTTCAGCAAAATTTTTAGGTCGAAAAGCAGGGAATGGTTTTGGGCGTAGGTATTGTCAAGTTCCATTCGTTCTTCTTCCGACATCTCTTTTTTGCCTCGTTTGGTCACTTGCCACAGCCCGGTGATGCCGGCAGGTGCCATGAAGCGAAGGGCTTGTTGGTCGGTAGTGAGTTTTTCGGCCTCGTACAAGGGCAACGGGCGGTTTCCCACTATCGACATGTCTCCCTTCAACACATTGAAGAGTTGGGGCAGTTCGTCCAAACTGGTGTTGCGCAGGAAGTTTCCAAAAGGAGTAATGCGTGGGTCGTTGCTTATTTTGTTGAAAGCGCGCTTGTCGAGTTCTTTTTTGCTGAGCGAAAAAACCTTGTCGCAAATGGCCAGGTCGTCGAAATAAATCAGGCGGGTGCATTCGGTATTTTCCCTAAGGCAGTCTTTACATTTTTGTTGCAGGTTTGGCATGTTGTCTTTTCCTTGCGTGTATTGGTTGTTTGTTTTGGCCAGTTCTTTCAGTTTTTGGGCGGTGTTGGTGTACATGCTCCTAAACTTGTAGAAATCGAAAATTTGATAGTTGGAACCAACCCTTTTTGACTTGTAAATGACGGGGCCTTTTGAGGTAAGCTTGATGAGCGCCACAATGAGCAGCAACAAGGGCGAAATGACCACTAGAACTGAAAAGGAAAAAAGAATATCGAAAACTCTTTTTTCAAGTGGCATTTTGAAGGTCAAAATAGGTTCATTCATTGGGTTTTGTGTTTGGAATAGGAGAATACTTGCCTTGCCCACTTTTATCGACACGGTTTTACAACATTGATAAAATGTCGCATTATGGGTAGCTATTGGGCAAACAGCTTAATCGCTGTCTTTTTCATACACTACCACTTCGCCCACTTCGGCATTTCCACTTGTGCGGGAAAGTCTTATTTTAGAAGTGCTGCCATTGATGACGCAAGGCTTCCATTTGTTGTAATGATTCATTCTAAGTTTGGCCACTTCTGTCCAACCCAAATCGGAATAAATAGAAATGGTGATTTCGCCGTCGCTCGCCCCATCGAAAATGTACAGCATAGGGATGTGTTTGGAGTGGCCCATGTCAATTACTACCTCTTCGTTTTTCTTGTAGCTAGACCTCCAGCCCGAACTGGGTGTTTGGCTTGTAAGTCCCATAGCCGGGTTGCCGGCAATGCCCTGTTCGTCGAACAAGAAATCGTTTTGTTGGCCATTTTCGTCAACACATTGCAAGGTGGTACTTGCCATCGGTTTCATAGCCCCACATTTTGGAAATATGCCTTTAGGGTGCAGTTGCAAAAAGAGCGGCGTTTCCGAAATTTCTATTGCTTCTCCCTTTTTTAGCAACCTGCGCAGGCCACAAGCATTTTGTGGATGAAAAGAAGTTAATTGAATAATATTAGTTGTATTTGGGCGATATCCCTTGCTTATTTTGCCCGTTTGGGTTCCGTACCAAATTACTTTGGTAATAAGCAAGGAGTCCAGTTTGTTGCGGTAAGTTGCTTCGTACAAGCGGCTACTTGAATCTACTTTTAGTTTAACGAAATAGGAGTTTGTGAGTACCGATTTGAAAGTGCTCAGGTAGTTCCAAGAAGGTTTCAAGTACGGACTATTTTGCAAGGTGCTGGAATAGAGTCCGCTGGTAGCATATAGTCCCGATTTTCCGGCATCGCGTATCATGAATTGAAATGCTTTTTCGATGCCAGCGGCCGAAAGCAACAAATACGAACGTATGAGCCAATCGGCCTGCACCAATTCTGAATTTTTGTCGCCTATAGGCCAGCATTGTTGCGGCGAGTTTTGGGTGTCGTATCCAAACTCGGTGTTCCACACTTCGGCTTCGGGCGCGCGTTTGTCGCGGAAAAGCACTATGTTTTTTGCCTCTTCGTACACACGGCCTTTTTCTGGGCAAACGCCCTGCTTGAGATTGCCGTCGGGAAGTCCGGCAGT
>DMUD01000273.1:0-211 GCA_003476475.1 Cytophagales bacterium
GGCGGCCCAAGGCAAACATGACCGTAAACATATTGGTAGGAATGCCCAAAGCCCTGTAGATAATACCTGAATAAAAATCCACATTTGGGTACAACTTTCTTTCCACAAAATATTCGTCGTTCAGGGCGGCCTGTTCTAGTTCTTTGGCAATAGACAAAACAGGGTCATTCACGCCCAGTTTGGCCAATATATCATCGCAGGCTTTTTTGAT
>DMUD01000273.1:391-11428 GCA_003476475.1 Cytophagales bacterium
TCGACGTTCGGGTACAGCTTGCGGGCGATGAAGTAGTCGTCCTTGAGGGCGATTTCTTCGAGCCGCTGCGCGAGCTCGAGCAGCGGGTTGTCGGCGCGGCCCATCTTCGCGAGCACCTTGTGGCACATCTCGCGGATGATCTTGGCGCGCGGGTCGAAATTTTTGTACACGCGGTGTCCAAAGCCCATCAAACGGAAAGGATCGTTTTTATCCTTAGCCTTGGCAATCCATTTTTTGGTATCGCCACCATCGGCTTTTATTTGGTCTAGCATCTCAATCACTTCTTGGTTGGCCCCACCATGCAGCGGCCCCCACAAAGCGTTGATACCTGCCGAAATAGAACCGTACAAACTGGCTTGCGAAGAGCCCACTATGCGTACGGTAGAAGTAGAACAATTTTGTTCGTGGTCGGCGTGCAATATCAGAAGTTTATTCAATGCGTCCGACACCACAGGGTCTACATCGTATCTCTCGGTAGGGTTGGCAAACATCATGTGCATGAAATTGGCACAATACTCAAGACTTCGAATGGGGTAATTGACCGGACGACCTTTCGATTTTTTATAGGCCCATGCCACCATGGTAGGCATTTTGGCAATCAAACGAATGATAGAATCGTTGATGGCTTTTTCGGAAGCATTGGGGTTAAGCGATTCGGGATAAAATGCCGTAAGCGAGCAAACCAATGACGACAACACGCCCATAGGGTGGGCATAAGAAGGAAAACCGTTCAAGATGGTTTTCACATCTTCGTGTATCATGGAATGGTCGTCTATCGACTTGTCGAAGGCGGCATATTGTTCTTTGGTAGGCAATTCGCCATAAATAAGCAAATAGGCTACTTCCAAAAAGTTCGATTTTTCGGCCAACTGTTCGATAGGGTAACCGCGATAGCTCAAGATACCTTCTTCGCCATCCAAAAAAGTGATGGCACTTTTTGTAACACCAGTGTTTTTGTAGCCCACATCGTAGGTGATGTAGCCAGTCATGTCACGCAATTTGGCTATGTCTATGGCTTTTTCTTTTTCTGTTCCTTCAATGACGGGCAATTCATAGGTTTTGCCTTCAAGGATAATTTGCGCTGAATTGGACATGAGTAGTACGTTTTTTTAGCGTTTCTGTAATATCAAGGCTGAAATATGACAAAAAAAATGCTTTTATGGAAATAAAGAACCGTTTTTCGATAGGAAAGGAATTAAAAATAGTACGAAAAAATGCGTTGTATCTCTTAAAACCATAAAGGAATACTAAAAAATAACCCTTCACAAAGCGCCATGTATTTGTTAAAATAAAGGATTATGATGTGATTCGTATTTTAATCTACCTCTTTCATGTTCGATTTTTCCAACGCCCAACTAGAACAGATAGCCGCCCATTTTGTAGGAAACCAAACACTTGAAGAGGAATTGAGGCTTTCAAGCCAACCCATCAAAGATTTGGACGAAAGCGTATTGTCTTTGCTACAACAATATTTCACGCATCCCTTTAAAAATACAGGAGTTTATTTTCATTTAACGCACGAAAGCGATTTGAAACTAAACGAAGTTTATGCCTACGCAAGCGAGCTTTTTGAGAATAAGGAAACATTTTTTGAACAATCGCGGAAATTGGCTAAACATTTATACCAAAAATCGACACACCCAAAAATAAAAGCAGGCGACCTGTATGTGGCCTATTTTTCGGGATGCATGAGCGAAGAGGATACCGTAGATTGTATCGGGATTTTCAAATCGGAGACCAAAGAAAAATACCTAAAAGTATACCAGCAACAAAACGACTACGAAGTGCAAGCCGACGAGGGGATAAATATTCATAAAATGGACAAAGGTTGCCTCATTTTCAATACCGAAAAAGAAAAAGGGTATTTGATAATGTTGGTAGACCATATGAACAAACAAGAAGGCGCTCAGTATTGGAAAGAGGAATTTTTGCAGGTGAGACCCCGCGAAGACAGCTATTTTCACACACAAGGCTACATGAAAATGTACCATCATTTTGTACAAGATAAGCTTAAGTTGGAGTACGATATTTCCAAACCCGACGAAATAGACATCAAAAACCGAACCTTGGGATTTTTTAAGGAAAAAGAAGCGTTTGATTTTCAAGAATTTGCCGAAGAAGTCATCCAACAACCCGAAATCATAGACAAATTTCGTGACTACAAGCAAGAATATCAGGAAAAACACGACACCACTTATGCCGATGAGTTCAGCATTTCGGACAAGGCTGTCAAAAAACAATCAAAAGTGTTCAAGAGTATCATAAAACTCGACAAGAACTTCCACATATACGTGCATGGCAACCGCAACTACATAGAACGGGGCACCGACGAAGCCACAGGAATGAATTTTTACCGATTACTATTTGTGGAAGAAAATTGATTGCAGATGGGAGTATTGAAAAAACTAGCAAGCGAAACGGTCATTTATGGACTGAGTAGCATCGTAGGGCGATTCCTAAACTATTTATTAGTGCCCTTTTACACGGCAGTTTTCATGCCAGAAGAATATGGAATTGTGACAGAATTGTACTCCTATGCAGCCTTTCTGAACGTGGTTTTTACCTATGGCATGGAAACCACCTATTTTCGCCATTGCAACAGGGCGGGCTCAGACACCGATAAAGTTTTTTATGAAATACAGTCGATGGTGCTGTTTTCTACCCTTCTACTCAGTTTGCCCGTCATCATTTTTTCGAATAACATCGCGGCCCTGCTACAACACCCTGGCAAGGGCGATTTGATTGTTTGGCTTATTTTGACGATTGCCATTGATGCCATTTTGGCTTTGAATTTTGCCCGTTTGCGTCAAGAAAAGAAAGCCAAAAAATTTGCCTTGATCAAAATAACTAATATTCTAGTCAACATCGGCTTGAATATTTTCCTTTTGGTAATAAGCGTACAATACCTAAGCCATACATTTCTGAGCAAAGACGTTCGTTTGGTATTTGTGGCCAACTTTTTTGCCAATATATTTCAGATAGTGTTTTTCGGTCGCTACTTTACAAACTGGAGATGGCCTAGATTAAATTGGCAAACAGTCAAACCGTATCTTTTGTACGGAATGCCGCTTCTTGTAATGGGGCTGGCAGGCATGACCAATGAAGTAATAGACAGGATTATGCTTAAATTTTTGTTGCCCAATGACTTCTACACAGGCAAATCGGCATTGGCAGCTGTAGGCATATACGGCGCATGTTACAAACTTTCGATATTCATGAGCTTGGGCATACAGGCTTTTCGGTATGCCTCCGAACCTTTCTTTTTTGCAAAAGCATTGGACAAGGATTCCCCGACACTATACGCCAAGGTAATGCATTGGTTTGTGTGGGTGTGTGCAGGTGTTTTAATTTTCATAAGTCTTAACCTCGACTGGATTCAATTTGTGCTACGCAGCCCCGAATACCGCGAAGGTTTAGTGGTAGTGCCACTGCTTTTGGCGGCCAACATGTTTTTGGGTATTTATTACAACCTATCTATTTGGTACAAACTCACCGACAAAACACAATATGGAATGTACATAAGTTTGGTTGGTGCAGTGGTCACAATAGGCCTTAATATAGCGCTTGTACCTATTTTGGGCTACGTAGGCAGTGCCTGGGCTACCTTGGGCTGTTATTTGCTAATGGCACTTGGAAGCTACGTGTTCGGACAAAAACATTATCCTATACCCTACGATTTAACATTTGTATTGGCAACGCTACTAGTAAGCATAACAGCATCTGTCACTCTTTGGGAGTATATTCCCTACAGCCACAAATTCACTTCAATTGTATTGAAGAATTTACTGGCAACGGGACTTGTAAGTGCACTGTTTTTACTTGGCAAAAAACTAAAATCCTTTTGATTATTTGTTAATGTCTAAAGGATTAAAATCGACAGGTATTTCAGCTCCTTCTTTAATCTCAATTTTCTTTTTGTAAAACAATTTTGGGTCATCGACATTAAGAACGACAAATTCAACCCTTCTGTTCAAACCCCTACCTTCAGGAGTTAAATTACTTTCAATTGGCCTGGTTTCACCATACCCTTTAGCATGAATGATGTTCTTTACACCTTTGCTCTTCAGATACTGCATCACAGAATTTGCTCGCCTTTGCGACAAGGCTAAGTTATAAGCGTCATTACCCATGGCATCTGTATGTCCAGCAATTTCCACCTCCAAGTGGGGTGATTCGTCCATCATATCTGCAATACGGTCAAGTTCCCAATGTGAATAGTTTTCTAATATGTGGCTATTGTATTTAAATAAAATATTTTTTATGGTAAAAGTTAATCCAACCTCTATCTTAGGTAAATAAAATTGATTGTTTGTCCTGCCTATTTGTTCAATCGTGGACATGTCTATTTCGTTAGAATCTTTTAGATAGCCTTCAGAACGTATAGAATAAGTATATTTTCCATTTGCAACATATACCTTAAAAATAGAATCTGGATGAGCACTTATATTAGAAGAATACACAATACTACCTGTTGCTTTACTATAAACAATAACACTTGCTGGAATTGGAGTGGTAGAGTCTTTGGCACTATATACCTTGCCAAAGAATGCAGGTAGAATACTTAACCTATAATCTTTAATCAACTTTCTTCTACCAGGTTTGGCATTGGCCAATTGGATGGTATCGTAAATGGTCTTATGGTCAGGCGCTTCTATCACCACCACCACAGATTTTCTTCCCATTAATTCTCTTACAAGAGGCCTCGTAGTATCAGAAACAGAAATAGAATCAGAAATTTTGTCTTCCAAGGTAATAAACTTCACTTTTGCTGCCATTTGTTTGTTGTAATACTTACTGTTAATTGTGGCAGTTAATTGTAAAATGGGATCGGGTTCCTTCAATTTAATCCTGACGATATCGGAATATAAGTTTGAATCTTTATTGCCGCCAAAATGATGCGATAAATAAACATAATTGCCAGATTGAGGAACAGAGAAATAAAGATTGTCGTCAGGTGTGTTAAATGGTGCACCCAAAAGAATGGGTTTCGACCAATTAGTCCAACTATCGTCGAGGCGTTTGGATTCGTAAATATCTAACTTGCCAAATGACCCTTTATGCCCATTGGAAGAAAAATAAATGGATTTTCCATTGGGCGCTATAAAAGCGGTGGCTTCAATACCCTTTGTATTTATTACTTTACCTATATTCACGGGTTTGGAATACTTGTAAGGTTTAATTTTAAAACTCACGTAAATATCTTGTTGTCCATAAGTGTCTTTTGGTTGCGTAATAGCCATAAGTAGCACTTCCTCGTCGGGTGTTAAATCGAAAGAGCACAAATCTCTATTTTTATACTGTTTGATTTTAATTGACTTTGGAAAACTCCATTTGCCATCAGCTTGCAACTCACTCATTGAAATACCGAGGCCACTTGTTTTATTTTTATAATAACGATTATGCAACAAAAGTTTTTTTCCGTCATTCGACACCCAATGCACCATGTTATCTCCGTAATCATTTATGGGTTCCGGCATATGTTCAGCAGGACCCCAAGTACTATCTTTCAGGTTTAAGCGAGAAACCCAAATATCACGCGTATTCCTAAAATTCATAGGATCCTTTACTTTAAAGAAATATAACGTTTTACCATCTGGCGAAACCCGTGCGCCGGCAGATTTGTGCCCTTTGTTTACATTAGGGCCAAGATTATCAATAAAATAATATATCGAGTCTGAATCGATATGAATTGTGTCTTTGCTATACATTTCGGGATGTATATGACGTTTTGGCTTTTGGGCAAAGACAATGATGCTAAAAAAAGAAAAAAGGAAAAGTAAAGATATTTTTTTCATATATTTTAATCGCAATAATTACCAGAAATAAGAGTGTGAACTGGGAACTTTCTTATTGGGAATATGAAAGCCTACAAGAATTTCATGAGAACCAGAGTTGTGCTTATTTAATTCAGAAATTGAATAGTCATAAGAATACCCAATATCGATACGTCGGTCGATTGTCATGCCCAACAAGGTAACAAAAGCATCCTTGTTACGATAAGACATCCCAAACCACATTTTATCACGATAACGAAGTTTGGTGTTCAAATCGAATTGTATGGGAGCTGGAGAAAGTCCTTTTACTAAAAAAGATGGAACTAAAGCCCATTTTTCATCCAACTTAATTTTATAACCAGCTGTAAAAAAATAATGACGGTTAAGTCGACTGTTAGACGTCGTTACGTCATTAAATTTAATCTTATTGTCAAAAACTTGCAGAATAGAGAAGCCAACATATAAATGACGACTATATAGCCAACCGCCAATACTACCGTCGGGTGAAATAGTAGATAAATTACCACTAGTCACATTGTCGGTTTGATTATCGGAAAACCTGAGTTTACTCTTATCTATATTGTAATTTTGGAATCCTAGAAAGGTTCCCATAGAAAACACTAACTTGTTGCTGATAGGCAAGTGAAAGGCATAAGAGCCATACATTTTATATTTAGTCAAAGGTCCCGTTCCTTCCCCAGTGGCAAAACCTCCTAGTCCATGCCATGGCAGAGGTTTTATATCATCAAATTCAGGTTTATTTTTTCGGATAGGCGTATGATAGGTGGCAAAAAAATTGCGAGGAGCATCGTCCACTCCTACCCATTGCGCGCGAAATCCAATTTTGGTATCCATATAGTCTTCTGTACCAGTCACACCAGGATTTATAAGCAACTGATTGAACATATACATACTGTACTGTGACTCTTGTTGTGCACTAGACTGCAGATAAAAGCACATCAAACAAAATATTGGTAAAAGCTTCTTGGGCATTGTATTATTTTAAACAAAAACTATTTTAAAATGGTCACTGAACTTACAAATGGCTTGCGACCATTCTTCAGGTCGATAACATAGTAATAGGTGGCAACAGGCATTTGTTGCCCGTTACGTGTCCCGTCCCAAGGATTTGGATAACCTGGTGCAGACTTAAAAACACGACTTCCCCATTTATTATAAACTTCCACTTCGGCATTTGGATAGAATGTACTAATATTTAATATATCCCATCTATCGTGCACACCATCGCCATTAGGTGAAAACACATTGGGTATATTGATATTATATTCTGCTTTAATTGTGACACTATCGATAGCAGGACATCTACCACCCATATTGGTTACTCTGAGGTACACGTCTGTCTCGGTTCTTTCAGGTGTTATTGTAGCATCGTTTAGTGTATTCGCATTCGCTATTTGGGCTGGAGTTTTAGGACTGGTGTACCAAATATAACTGTACTGATTTAATTTGTCTGTCACTGAATTTGTAGAAGAACCATTGCCATTCAAATTAATAGGGTTAAGCGATCCAATCATACTTAGCTCTTCATAACTATTGGCTTCGGCAATAGGATAATCCAGCACATGTACATATTTAGTGATTGTATCACCAGTTTTTTGAGCACAATTGCTGAAAGGTACAGCCTGAATTTTTTGGAGGCCAGATTGTAGATATTTCACCACATATCGGTAACCTAGCGTTTTATAAAATAAAGTATCGATGTGTTCAAGATTGAAAGAATTTGGCCATAACCAGGTATACGATGAAACACCCTTTAAACCTACAACTCCCAAGGTATCCTCTTCGCGCACACACAAGGTATCTAACCCTACAATTTGGCCTTTGCCTGATAATGATTTTTCGATGGATACTTTCAAGTTTGCAGACTCACTTGAGCAAGATCCGAAATCTCCAACAGGCATTACAGTAATTTGGGTAGAAAGGGTATCAAACTGTACATGGATGACACGTTTTCCGTCTCTAAGTGTAATTGGTACGTTGTTAGTCAAACTCCATTGGTAATCTATTGCTCCAGGTATTTCGCTTACCGTATAAATGGCTTTAGAAGAATCGCAAAGCAAGTTAGGGCCAGTTATTTCTAAATTATCCCCGTATAAAATATACACCTTGGCACTCGACAACAAATCGACGGGTGTACAATTAGGGGTATTGGCTTTGAATGTGACTACATTGGAACTCTTTGGGAAATCATTTGAAGGAATACTCCACACGAGTGTGTCGCCATTTCCAGTCATTGTTCCACTCGCAAGCCCTTCTATAAATATCTCATAATTGACACCTAATTGAGATTTTATCAAAGTAACTTCTGCTTCTTCACCAGGGCATGCCGAACTTCCCAAAATCTGAATAGAATTGTCGACTGAAGGATTAATGAGTACGATTGCAGGCGATTTCAATTTCACCTCTGCACATTGGGCTATCGTAGCCTTCACTTCAATCATGTTGGCTGTAGCCTTTGCTAATCCCAATGTTGGAATATTGAGCACAGTGGTTCCACCTTGGCCCAATTCAGAATTTCCAAGAACTAAACCTTGGTAATAGGCTTGATATAAAACATTCTTTTGAGCGTTAGATATGCTAACCGTTCCGATTAAAGCATCATCGCACACGGTACTACCAGTTACCAAAAGTGTTGAATCGGGTGAGGAATTCACGACAACTAGCGCTTTGTTGGCAAGCACAATTTCTTCACAACCCACTACACCGGCTTTAATTGAAACCAAATTAGTATCGACCGAAAGGCTATTTACCGGAAGTTTCAACACAATGTCCCCACCTGTACCAAGTACTGCTTGGCCTATTGGATTACTTCCCAAAACGGCTTGGTAAAGTACTTGTATTTCTGATTTCAAAATAATTACTTCTGCGGTGTCAGATGTACTACACACCTCCGATCCATTTACTGCTAATAGAGCCTCGATTTTTTTGGTCTTGAGTACTTGGCCTGTTTGGTCTAACCATACTTCATTACACCCCCCTATTGTGGCTCGAACAGTAATCTTATTGGTGTCGCCAGGCAACTGTAATACGGGTAATTTCAAAGTAATGTCGCCACCCTCGCTCTTGACTGCACTGCCAATGGCCACACTTCCCAAGTATGCCAAATAAGTGACATTTTTTTGCGTTTCAAATATTTTAAGGTTTGCATCAGGTTCGTTACCACATACCGTATCGCCAAGAATAGACAAATCAGATTTTGGTAAGGTATTGACCACGATAGTAGAAGTTTTTTTCAACAAAGCATCGCCACAGCCAGGAATTGAGGTTTGGATACTGACTAAGTTAGTATCAAGCGAAAGGTTATTGCGCTGAATTTCTAAAGAAACTTTTCCACCTGCACTCACCACTGGCAAACTAATAGGACTATTATTCAGCAAGGCAAGGTACGTTTCAGAAGGTTTAGTATTAAACACATGAATGAAAGCCGATGTTGAATTACTACAAATGGTGGTGTCACTAACATTCAAATCCAAAGAAGGCAAATCGTTAATGTACAAGTCCGCAAGCTCTTTCAAAGTTACCAACTCACATTCCTGAACACCCGATACAATTTTTATTTTATGCAAGCCAGGGGTAAGAGATGACCCTACGATAGGGATAGTAAGTACAGTATCTCCACCATTACTCAATACTGCATTGCCAAGCAAGGTAGTGTTTTCATATGCTTGGTAAAATACTCCTTTGTTTGTTCCTTTCACAAGAATGCTTGCCGAAATGGAATTTACACACACGGTATCACCTTGTACTTGAAGTAAATCGCTTGGCAATTTATTGACTATCACAGTAGCCGTGTCTTTCAACGAAACTTCAACACAAGAGGCAATATTGGCTTTAACTGATATCACATTTAATCCAGTAGACAAAACGGAAACTGGTATTTCGAGTATGACGGTACCACCTGCGCTAGTTACGGCATTGCCTACTTTAGTATTGTTCAAATAAGCTTGATAGCTTTCTCCAAATTTAGTATTGAAAATTTTCACACTGGCAGTAACGCTATTGCTACATACCGTTTCACCTGAAATTGTAAGGGTTGAATCTGGAATAGGATTTACAATCACACCCGCAGTATCCAAAAGATTTACTGAAGGACAACCCATTACCTCAGAGCGGATATTCACAATATTTAAACCACTTGACAAACTTGCAATTGGTAAAACCAAGGTTACTGTAGTATCGACACTTTGAGTCAGTGTTCCAATTGGGTTATTGTTCAAATAAGCTTGATAAAATTCGCCCACTTTAGTACCAAAAATTATAACCTGTGCCGAAGGATCAGTGCTACAAATGGTAGAACCTTTTACTAGCAAATCGGGCTTAGGCTGTGGATTGACCAACACCGTGGCCGAATCTTTTAAATTTACCGTGCCACATCCTGGAATATTTACCCTAACCGATATTCTGTGCTTGCCTATCCCAATTGCTGCCACTGGCAAAGATATAATGAGGTCGCCACCTTTGCTTACTACAGGATTCCCTACTAGAGTATTGTTTTTGTAAGCTTGGTACGTCTCTTTTTGGTTTGTACCTAAAATGGTGATTTGAACGGAATCGCTACTACCACATATTGTGTCACCAAATACCTTCAACATATCTGATGGCAACTGATTAATAACCACCAATCCTGTATCCAAAAGAGGCGCTTCACCACAACCTACAATTTGGTATCGGACTGTGACTATGTGCTCTCCGTTGCCCAAAGCAGCCGTTGGCAATATAAGCGTGGTGGAGCTAGCATCACTAATTTTGAAATTACCTATTGGAAGATTATTTACATAAGCTTGGTATTTGTCACCTGCGATGGTATTGGTTATGACAACATTGGCAGAAAGGTCGGATGAACATACCGTGCTACCCGTGACCGTCTGATTACTTGGAGGGATTTCATTGACAATCAAACGAGCTGTATCTTTCAGTGTTACAGTTGCACAACCCGCAATATTGGCTTTTACATTGATAATACTGGTTCCTATGCCGATACTACTCACAGGGATGAAAAGAGTGACTGTACCACCAGAACTGGTAACAGACGAACCGACTGCTTTTGCATTTTTAAAGGCTTGGTAAATTTCGCCAGAACGTGTCCCATCAATAGTCACTTTCACAATCGAACTGCCACCGCAACCTTCACTTCCTGAAACCAAAAGTGTTGAGTCAGGTAACTGGTTTACAATCACTCCTGCCGTCTCGGTAATTGCGACTGTAGCAAAGCCCGATATCGAAGAGGATACATTCACTATAT
>DMUD01000251.1 GCA_003476475.1 Cytophagales bacterium
AAATCTTTAGCTTCTTTCAAGCCAAGACCAGTTAAATCTTTCACTAACTTCACTACAGCAAGTTTCTGAGCACCAGCGGCTTTAAGGATAACATCGAAGCTAGTTTTTTCAGCAACTGCTGGTGCACCAGCTTCACCAGCTCCAGCACCACCAGCAACCATAACAGGTGCCGCCGCTGCAGGTTCGATACCGTATTCATCTTTCAATATAGCAGCAAGCTCGTTAACCTCCTTTACAGTAAGGTTTACTAATTGATCTGCTAACACTTTTACATCTGCCATTGTCGTAAAATTAAATTAAACTGTGATTATAACTGGGTAACTATTGATTTTTTTCTGACAAAGTTTTAACGATTCCTGCAAGTTTATTTCCACCACTTTGCAAGGCAGAGATAACATTTTTAGCAGGAGATTGAAGTAATCCTATAACGTCGCCAATCAACTCATTCTTTGATTTGAGTTTAAACAACACGGAAATAGAATCGTCACCGTAAAAGAAAGACCCATCAATAGATGCTCCTTTCAATAGAGGAAGCTTTTCCCCTTTACTACGAAATGATTTCAACAATTGAGCAGGTAACTTGCCAGATTCAGGACTAAACATTATAGCAGAAGTCCCTTTAAGAACTTTACCATAAAACTCACTATAATCGGCAAGATTGGCTTTATCCAAAGCTTTCTCAATCAAAGTGTTTTTAACAACTTTGTATTCTATACCTTTTTCAAAGCATAACCTTCTAAACTTATTCACCTGAGCAACAGTCATGCCTGATGAATCGGTAATGTAAAAGAAATTTACTTGCGAAAACTTGACTGCAAGATCATTTATTACCTGTGCTTTATCCTCTCTAGTCATAATTATATCCCTGACACTGAGTTTTTATCAATTGTTATACTTGGACTCATAGTGGTGCTCAAATGAATACTTTTAAAGTATAAACCTTTTGCAGACGTTGGTTTCAATTTTGAAATCACATTCAAAATTTCTTGAGCATTTTCCATGATTTTCTCTGGTGTAAAGGAAGCTCTTCCAATAGTAGAATGTATGATACCAGTTTTATCCACTTTAAAATCTACTTTACCTGCTTTAATTTCTTTTACGGCTTTACCTACCTCCAAAGTAACTGTACCAGATTTGGGATTTGGCATAAGATTTCTAGGACCAAGCACTCTACCTAATTTACCAACTTTAGCCATAACAGTAGGTGTAGTAATGATTACATCTATGTCTAACCAACCTTGCTCTATTTTGGTAATGTACTCGTCGAGACCAACGTATTCAGCTCCAGCATCTCTAGCTTCTTGTTCTTTATCTGGGGAACAAAGAACTAATATTTTAACTTCTTTACCGATCCCATTTGGTAAAGCGGCTACGCCTCTAACCATTTGATCAGCCTTTTTAGGATCAACACCTAACCTTACATCAATATCAACAGAAGAATCGAATTTAGTGTAAGTAATGTCTTTCAACATCGAAGCAGCATCTTGAAGAGTATATTCCTTTTCAAGATCATATTTTGATAAAACGTCTTTTTTCTTTTTTGTCAATCTTGCCATTTCACTTAGACTTAAAAGGGTTTTTGTCCAGTTATAGTAATACCCATGCTTCTAGCTGTACCTGCCACCATAGACATTGCCGAATTTAACTCGAAACAATTTAAATCAGACATTTTAGTTTCAGCAATTTTTTTAACCTGTTCCCATGAAACAGAACCAATTTTATTTCTGTTAGGCTCGGGTGAACCGCTTTTTGCTTTGGATGCTTCTAGCAATAAAATGGGTGCAGGTGGAGTCTTAATTACAAAATCAAAACTTTTGTCCGTATAATATGTGATAAGTACCGGAAGTACTACACCTTGTTGGTCTTGAGTTTTTGCATTAAACTGCTTACAAAACTCCATGATATTTAGACCTTTACTACCAAGAGCAGGCCCAACAGGGGGTGAAGGTTTTGCTTCATTTCCCTTTATCTGTAACTTCAAATACCCAAGTACTTCTTTTGCCATTTTATTGTATTTTCTCTACTTGCATAAAATTAAGCTCAACTGGTGTGTTTCTGCCAAAAATTTTGACAGTAACATTAAGCTTTTTCTTTTCATCAAATACCTCTTCAATAGTTCCTGTAAAACCATTAAAAGGCCCATCCATTACTTTAATTGACTCACCCCTAATGAAGGTAGTATTCAACATAGAGGTGTCTTCATCACCTTCTTCAGTTTTGCCCAAGAATCTATTCACCTCTTGTGGCCTTAAAGGTGCAGGCATTTTGTCCGTACTCTTCCCATTAGCTCCCAAGAACCCGATGACACCAGGTATAGTATTAATCAAGTGAAATACTTCTCCATGATTCAAATCAGCAGAAACTAAAATATAACCAGGGAAATAACTTCTTTCTCTCATCTTCTTTTTACCATTCCTCATTTGGTAAACTTTTTCAGCAGGAATGACGAGCTCAGGGACGAAATCCTCAAGTTTTTGACGAGCAATTTCGTTTTCCAAATAGCCTTTCACTTTTTTTTCTTGGCCACTTACTGCTCTAAGTACGTACCATTTCAAATCCGCCATGAGTGCCTTAAGAATTAGTTCGTAGAATTATAATACGCCGCAAGACCATTTTTAAAAGCCAAATCTACCAAACCTATAACGATGGCAAACAACAAAGAAGCAACTAACACAAGCATTGCGCTATTTTGCAATTCGACTCTTGATGGCCAACTTACGTTGACCTTCATTTCTTCGAAGGAGTCTTTTACAAATTGTGTCAATTTATTCATTGCATTAAACTTTTTTTCATTTTAGCACGGGCGGAGAGGCTCGAACTCCCAACCTACGGTTTTGGAGACCGCCACTCTACCAATTGAGCTACGCCCGTTTACGATGCGCTAACCAAAAATTGGAGTGCAAAGATAGCTTTTTGAACTAAACAAACAAAAAAGTCCCCAAAAATAGGGAGCTTTTTTGTTTGAAATAATACTATTTAAGTATTTCAGTTACCTGACCTGCACCTACTGTTCTGCCACCTTCTCTGATAGCGAAGCGAAGACCCTTTTCCATAGCAACCTTGTTTATAAGTTTTACTGTAATGGTTATGTTATCGCCTGGCATTACCATTTCCACACCAGCTGGCAATTCGATTTCTCCAGTCACGTCAGTAGTACGCATGTAGAACTGAGGGCGGTATTTGTTAAAGAAAGGAGTATGACGACCACCTTCCTCTTTTGAAAGTACGTAAACTTCCGCTTTAAAATCAGAGTGAGGAGTTACAGAGCCAGGCTTGCAAATAACCATACCACGAGCAATTTGCTCTTTGTCGATACCACGTAGCAAAAGACCAACGTTATCACCAGCTTCTCCACGATCAAGAAGCTTACGGAACATTTCTACACCAGTACAAGTGGTTTTCAAACCTTCGGCACCCATACCAATGATATCTAGTGAATCACCTACGTTTACAACTCCACGCTCGATACGACCAGTAGCAACAGTACCACGACCAGTGATAGAGAATACATCTTCAACAGGCATCAAGAATGGAAGATCAACTAGACGCTTTGGAATTGGGATATAAGTATCTACTGCATCCATCAATTCGTCTATGGTTTTCACCCATTTAGGATCATCGTTCAAACCACCAAGAGCTGAACCACGAATGATAGGTATTTCATCTCCAGGAAATTCATAAAAAGAAAGAAGTTCACGAAGCTCCATCTCAACTAAATCAAGCAATTCAGGATCGTCAACCAAGTCTACTTTATTCATGAAAACCACAAGAGCAGGAACACCTACTTGACGTGCCAAAAGGATGTGCTCACGAGTTTGAGGCAT
>DMUD01000203.1:0-513 GCA_003476475.1 Cytophagales bacterium
TTTGCTATTCTCAAACAAAACAAATCGAATTTGGATATCTTGAACCATATTAGCAAGTCAAGTTTAAAACTTGAAAGCGTGGTACTAAAAGACCTAGGAACCCAAAATAACGTCACGGTAAAATATTCGGATTTTTCTCCACTGGATTCATTTCAGTATGCTTTTACGACAAAATTGCTTTCCAACTATGTCACAAAAAATGGGCTAATGAAGTCGAACATTACCATCAATCATCAACGTGTTGATATTAAAGACAAACAAATGCGCTTTCCATTCAACATTAAAACCAAATACGATAAGAAGTGATTTTTTTTTTCGGTTCAAAAAAAGCCATTTTTACAAATCTAGAAGTATTTCAATTCAAGTTGAAAAACGCACTTGGCATCATTTCCTTAATTTTTGCAGTTACTTTCCACCCATTCGATTCTTATGCACAAAAATCGAAACAACAACTAGAAAGGGAAAGGAAAGAAAACCTAAAACGAATAGAAGAAGCAAATAAAACACTAAAAG
>DMUD01000203.1:723-3463 GCA_003476475.1 Cytophagales bacterium
ATCATTTCTCCAACTGCAGAAGCAAATAAAACACTAAAAGAAACCAAGCACCAAAAAAAAGCCACCATAGGCAAACTAACCGTTATAAAGCGGAAGATTGAAACAACAACAAACATCATCAATACTTTTTCGGAAGAAATAAATCTTTTGGATAGCGAGATAAATGAAACCAACTCTATTATAGAAGCCTTAGAAGAAGACCTAAACAAAATGAAAGAAGAATATGCCAAAATGGCCTATTCAGCCCAAAAAACATCCAATAGCATAGACAAACTTTCCTTTCTTTTTTCGTCGCGTTCTTTTCACCAACTGTGGATGCGCTTGAAATATTTTGAACAATACGACGAAATGAGAAAAAGACAAATAAAGGCCATTGCGCACATAAACGACGTATTGCAAGAAAAGCGCGCGCTTCTAAACCAGAAACGCTACCACAAAACAGACTTGCTTGAGTACAAGGTTATGGAAAACCAAAATCTGACCGTAATAAAAGAAGAGCATACTCAAATAGTACAAGAACTCACAAAAAAAGAAAGTGAGATAGTGCACGACCTTGAAGAACGCAAAAAAGCCATTCATCGACTCGACAGGTTGATAGCCGAGATAGTAAAAAAAGAAATTGAAAGAGTCAATGCTGAGGCCAAAGCCAAAGCCAAAGCAGAGGCTGAAAAACGTAAAGCCAATGCAAAAACCGAGAAGGAAAGAGCCAAAATCGATGCCGAATTGAAAGAGAGAAGTGTCGATGTACTGTACGAAACACCTGAATCAAAATTGATAAACAACTCCTTCCAAGCCAATAAATCACAATTGCTTTGGCCTGTAAAAAGAGGTTATGTAAGCCAAGGTTTTGGTCGTAGGCCCCACCCAGTTTTAAAAGGAGTAATGGTCGAAAATTTAGGCGTAGATATACAAACCAATACTGGTGAAGAAGTAAGAAGTGTGTACGATGGAAAAGTTTCGGCTGTGGCAAATGTGCCTGGAATGGGAATGGTGGTGATGATACAGCATGGAAACTATTACACAGTATATGCTCGGCTTAGAAACGTATCGGTTTCTACTGGTCAAAAAATCAAAGTAAAAGATACGATTGGATATGTTTCTCAAGACCAAGACGAAATGTACCAGTTGCAATTCCAAATATGGCGTGGCAGCGAAAAATTAGACCCTGAAGATTGGCTCTTAAAAAAATAAACAGCATGGACCGCATTGCCCTTATTTTTGATTTTGACGACACATTGGCTCCAGACTCAACCTCTAGTTTTTTAGAAAGCATCGGAGTTGATACTAAAGATTTTTGGGGTAAAAAAGTAAAAACACTTTTGGACGAAGATTGGGATCCTATTCCCGCCTATTTGTACAAAATGATAGAAGCAAGCAAAGAAGGAAAAAGCATCACCAAAGAAAAATTAAAAGCATTTGGCAAAAGAATAAATTTTAATGAGGGGGTAAAAAGGTTTTTTCCCTATATCAAATCTACGTTCGAGAAAAAATACCCTGATATTTCGATTGAATATTATATGATAAGTAGTGGGGTCGGTGAAATCATTCGTCACACCGAAATTGCCAAACATTTCACCCAAATTTGGGCAAGTGATTTTGAATACGACCATAAAGGCGAAATTTTATTTCCAAAAAAAATTGTAAGTTTCACCGATAAAACAAGATATATTTTTCATGTATCAAAGGGTATCATTGGCGAAAAATCCATGGCCAATCCATTCGAAGTAAATAAAAAAGTGGCAGAAGAAAAACTACGGATACCGTTTGCCAACATGATTTTTACAGGCGACGGCTATACCGACATTCCTTGTTTTTCGATGATTAAAAGAAATGGAGGAATCGCGTTTGGTGTGTACGACCGAGAACACCACGATAAATTTGGAAGAGCATGGGGATTTATTGAAGAGGGTCGGGTAACCAACTTGCATTCTGCCAATTACAAAAAAGGCTCAGACCTATGCAATTCTATCGAGATGGGCTTGGAGAGCATTTGCAGAAAAATTGAGCTTCGAAAAGCTATATACCAAGGTTAGTTGTCAACTAAACTTCTGCTGCTGGATTTCCAAATACTGTTTTACCTGCCTTTATATCTGACGCGACCAATGAACCTGCACCGATTCTAGCATTTTTACCAACCTTAACTCCGGGCACCACAATGGCACCTGTCCCTACAAATGCTCCAGATTCTATCACAGCGCCCTGACCGATAACAGCACCCGAACCTATATGCACATAGTCGCCAACGGTAGAAAAAGCTTCCAATACGACCCTATTTTGCAAAAAACAATAATTGCCAAGTTTGGCTTTGGTACCAATAACCGTTCCTGCATTTATCAAATTACCATCTCCTATCGTTGCACTTGGCGACCATACCACGTCTTTATGAATAGCACTAACGGGTTTCAGCTTGTAATCTTCCTCCAACATTTCGGCCAAAAACTTTCTTTCCTTAAAGTTTTCGATAGCGACAAATGCATCACACTTTTTACCAAGAAGTTTTAAATATGTTTCATCGTCGGTACCACCCAACACCATCACTGAACTGTACTCAGTTTGATGCGTTTTTTTATCGTCATCCAGAAAGCAATAAACCACAACTTGATTACTTTCAAAAATTTCCAAAGCCATGAGTCCGGTTTCGTTTGCCCCGAAAATAATTACAGGATTCAAATGCATTTTAGTATGTTTTGACGTTGAAAAATAAATTTAAACTATAATCGACAAGCAAAATAAATACTTA
>DMUD01000009.1 GCA_003476475.1 Cytophagales bacterium
TTCTTGTACAAGCTTCTGTTTGCATGCAACACACAACAATTGGCGTGCTCCAAACCACCACTGCTGCTATTGGCATTGATTACCAAAAAAGCATATTCCTTGCAAGGTTGTTCCCCTATAACTTTGGTGGCTTCTTTGCATATTTTTTGAATGTCGGTCGTCAAGCGATTGGCATCATAATCGGCCTGGCCAGCCATAACCAAGGTATGTGGCACCGAGGCTACCTCAAAAGAATGGACTGCTTGATTGCCCAATAAAATGGGCGAATCGACAAGTTCGTCGAAATTACTGGCTTTTCGCTTCCAAACATTTTCCTCCACAACAGCCAAAGTCGTGTTAACTTTTTTCCATGTTTCAGGTGGTAGTAGATTTACCCAGTATTCCGTTTTTTCTTTTGAATCTAGCCTCATAAAGATGGAAGCCCCGTTCAGCAAAGCCATATCGGCATCTACGAAAGAGGTGCGAACGCTAAGCTCGAACGCGTACACTTTGTAAAAAATACTTAATTCTTTTTTCGAATCGGGGGTTATTCTCCAATGGTTTTTGGCTTTTTTAGCTACTTGCCCACCTTCACATCGCACACTTTCCACATGACGAGAAAACTCTCTGACTAAATAGGAGCCAGGTGTCCAAACAGGCATTTTTAAGTCTAAAGGCTTGTGGTGATGCCCCGAAATTTTCAGTTCCACTTCTACATAATGTGTGTGGGGTTCAGGGAAAGAAAGTGTGTATTGAATCTTGGTTTCCGCATTCATAAGGGTAGGGAAAAAAAGACCGAATATGGTTAAAAGCAATCCGCTTGCTATTCGGTTAAGTTGTTTTTTCATTATAATCAAAAGACCAAATTACGCTTTTGCCCAACAAAGAAAAAAGCCAGAAGGAATCTGGCTTTTTAAAAACAAATTGAAGATTGATTTGGGTTGCACTAGGCTTTCAACGCCGTAACTCCGGGAAGTTCTTTGCCTTCCAAATATTCTAACAGAGCCCCGCCACCAGTGGAAACGTAGGACACTTTGTCGCCAAAACCCAAATTGTTGATGGCTGAAGCGGAATCGCCACCTCCTATGAGCGAATATCCCCCATTGTTGGTTGCCGAAACCACCGCTTTTGCCACCGATTCGGTACCGATTGCAAAATTGGGAAATTCAAAAACACCCATGGGGCCGTTCCACATTACGGTTTTAGACGATTCGATTACTTTCGAAAACATTTCGACCGTTTTTGGCCCTATGTCCATTCCCTCCCATCCGTCAAGGATAGCATTCGACTCTACTGTTTTGCGATTGGCATTGTTGTTGAAATCGTCTGCAATTACGGTATCAGTGGGCAAGTAAAGTTTTACCCCTTTTTTCTCTGCTTTTGCCACAATTTCTTTAGCCAATTCAAGCTTGTCATTTTCACAGATTGACTTTCCGATACTACCTCCGAAGGCCTTAGCAAAAGTATAGCTCATGCCCCCGCCTATGATTAGATTGTCCACTTTGTCCAACAATTTCTCAATTACAAGAATTTTGTCTGAAATTTTGGCTCCTCCCATGATAGCTGTAAATGGACGGTCGGGATTGCCAAAAACTTTTTCGGCATTGTCCAATTCGGCTTGCATCACCTGGCCACAAACCTTATCGGCAAAAAATTGACCCATGATAGCGGTAGAAGCATGGGCACGATGGGCAGTACCAAAGGCATCGTTTACCCACACATTGCCATAGCGCGCCAATTTTTTTGCAAACTCCACATCGCCTTTCTCTTCTTCCTTGTAAAAACGTAGGTTTTCGAGCAATAAAATTTCGCCCGGCTGCAAGCTTGAGGCCAGTGCAAGTGCTTCGTCGCCAATGCAATCGGAAGCAAATTTCACATTGGCACCAAACACTTCCGACAATCTCTTGACCAAGTGCTTGAGAGAGTACTTCTCGGCAGGACCCTCTTTCGGTCTGCCCAAGTGCGACATTAATACACAGCTTCCACCGTCATTCAATATTTTTGTAATGGTGGGGATAGTTGCTTTTATCCTGGTCTCGTCGGTTATTTCATATTTGTCGTTCAAAGGAACATTGAAATCGACCCTTACAACCGCTTTTTTACCTGCAAAATCAAACGAAGAAATAGTTTTCATTAGTTATGTGCTTTCTGTAATTAATTTTAGAACGAACGCACAAGTTGACGTTTTTTTACTAAAAAACGAAGAAGTAAAAGGCTCGTAACTTAATTATGTGTTTAAGTAGCTAATTTTGTGTTTTTTTGTGCGTATCATTTTTGGTCAAAATCTTTTTAATTCGGTTTTATCCATGCATCGTATTTATTCCAAAACCATTTTTGAAAACACCAAACTTCATTATTCCATTTATGGCCATGGCGAAAAAATTTTGCTCGTCTTCCATGGCTTTGGCCACACACAAAAAAACATGCGGCCTGTTGAGAAGGCCTTGGCCTCACAGTTTAAGATTTACAATTTTGACTTATTTTTTCATGGGTTTAGCGAATGGAATAATGGCGACCAACCACTCACCCCTGCATACTGGCAAAAAATTCTTTCCGCTTTTTTAGAAGAAAACCAAATTGAAAT
>DMUD01000122.1 GCA_003476475.1 Cytophagales bacterium
GTAATTGATGGTATTTTGTCAGTGTGTCCTTATTACAACAAGCCCTCACAAGAAGGTGTTTATCGCCATTATGTAGCCTTGGCCGATGCCTGTCCGGTGCCCGTTTTGTTGTATAATATTCCAGGCCGAACGGGTATCAACATGAGTGTGCAAACCATTTCTCGTCTTTCACTTCACCCCAATATTTTTGGTGTAAAAGAAGCATCGGGCGATTTGACCCATTGCATGGAAATTATGAGGCACACTTCCGACGATTTTATGTTGATAGCTGGCGATGATTTGTTGGCCATTCCTATGATTTCTATAGGAGCAAAGGGGGCTATTGCGGTTCTACCCAATGTTTTGCCCGAACGTTTTTCGACCATGATTCGTGCGGCCTTGCAAAATGATTTTGAGGTGGCGCGCCGTTTGCTTTTGGGCTTTACCGATTTGAATCCTTTGTTGTATGCCGAGGGGAATCCTGTGGGCGCTAAAGCGGTGCTAAGTTTGATGGGGGAATGTGAACCCTTTGTTCGATTGCCATTGGCCGAAGCCTCGATACACCTGCTAGAAGAACTGAAGGCTGTTTTAGACAAAATGGCCGTTGCCGAAAAGAGGTAGATTTTAAGTCTAAACCATCAAAGATTTATTCATCATTTTATAGGGCAAACTGAAAACAAATTCAGTGCCCACCGAAATTTTGCTATTTACCTGAATTTTTCCATTCAGGGCATCGATGGCCGTTTTCACGATATAAAGGCCTAGTCCTGTGCCGGTAGAACGTTCATTTCCCCTAAAGTGCATGTCGAAAATTTGGTTCAAAATTGTTTCTTCCATGCCAATGCCATTGTCTTTTATGCACACGGTCACAAAGTTGTTTTCGGGATATATGTCTATCGAAATGTTGGTTGAAGGCTTGTTTTCGTCGCGGAACTGAATGGCATTGTCTATCAAATTCATGAAGACCAATTCGAGCAAGTTTCCGTCAGACTTGAATTCGAGCGTGTTGTCTACCTGTACTTTGATGTGGATGTTTTCGAAATCCTGCACGTATTTGAGGTGCTTGATCGATTTGTCCAATACTTCGTTGAAATTGATTTTTTCTATTTTTATGTTGTTGGTTTTAAGGTCTTTAACAACCAATAGTTTTTCCAGGATGCTGTCAAGTTTTCTCGATTCTAGATCCAATAGCTTCAAGTACACATTGGCTTGTGCGTCTTTAATAGTCATTTTGGCCACATCGCAAATGCCGCGCAGCCTAGCCAAAGGCCCTTTGATATCGTGCGAGGCGCGGTAAATGAAGGTATCCAATTCGGAATTGACCGTGCGTAGGCTCTCTTCAGCCTGAAGACTTTTGGTAATGTCGCGATAGCTCCAAATTCGCCCCATAAATTTGCCTTGCACATAGAAAGGTTGCGAAAACTGTTCGATGGCACGTTTGTCGCGCAAGTGCAATACATTGAAAAATTCATGTTCATTGCTGGCTTCCATGGAACTGAGTTTTTCCATGAAATCGTCGCCATTTATCAGCTGGTCGGCAATGTAGCGAATGCGAAGACGCCTATTTTCCTTGTTTAAAAGTGCTGGCGGTACTTTGAACATTTCGATAAAGCGATTGTTGCATTCTAGTGTTTCATGGTCGCTTCCCACCACCATCAAGCCTTCTTCCACGGCATCGAAAACAGAGATTATCAAAGAATAAGCCCTCTGTATTTCGCTTTCCGTTTTTTTTCGTTCGTGAATTTCAAGCGCCAAAGAAATGATATCGCTTAAAGAATTGAGGTATTGTACTTCGTCTTGCGCCCAATGTCTTTTGCTGCTGTGTCCACAACAAATAACGCCTTGGAATGTGCCTTTTAAAATTATGTCGGCATCTAAAGTTGATTTTATGAAGGCAGGTCTCAAATTGTGAGCATACAATTCTTTTGTAACTGGGTGCGAGTGAGCATCATCGGCTACTACTACTTTGTCTTTTTCCAAAGTGGTAAGAAAAAGTTCTATTTCAGAAAGGCTTAGAGGTTCGCGTGCGTAGTCAAATTCTTTGTCAGAAGTATGTTCGTAACAAAGTAGTTGGGGGGTGGGCTCTTTGTCCAACAGCCAAATGCTCACACTGTTTACACCCAATGTATCTTTGGCGGTATCAGTAATGAGTTTGAGGGCTTTCAATATATCGCCCGATACAATACAATCATCGTTTGGTATATTTAAAAGAGATTTCCTTATTTTTTCCTTGATAGTTTCTTGTTTCTTTTCTTCAGAAATATCTAAAAACACCCCGTTAATTTGTTTTGTTTTATTGTTTGTGGGGCTTATGAGCATTTCGGCTTTCAACCATTTTTCTTGTCCTTTAGGGGTCAGTATTTTAAATTCGGGTGCTATTTGAGAAGTTTCTTTGTGGTTGGAAAGTAAATCGGCATAGATGTCTTTTCTGAATTCGGGCATAATTTGGTCTAGTAACAAATTGGCATCTAGCATAATGTCTACTTCTTCGCATTCGAAAAATTCGAATGCTCTAGGACTGACGTACTTGAAATTGACAATGGCGTTTTGAAATATTTCCATGTTGAAAATAACGCCCGGCACGTTGCTGGCCAAAGCTTCTAATTGATCTTGTTTTTCTTTTAGCAGGTCGTAACTTTTGTTCAGTTCTAATTGCGAGGTGCGCAACTGTTTCAAGCTTTTCGAGAGTTCGCTCTCTTTTTCTTCCAATTGTCTGTTTTTAGCTTTCAAATTATGCATTAACTCCAAAAAATATTCCGAGTAGGAGTTTTGACAAAAAAATAGAATGACAATGTTTAAGAAG
>DMUD01000204.1:0-244 GCA_003476475.1 Cytophagales bacterium
CAGTAGCCGCCAATGAGCAAATTGAAGTAACTCACGTTCACCTCAACGATAAAACGATTGCCGGTATTCGCGTTAAAAACAAGCCTGTTTTCTCTGTGCAATACCACCCTGAGGCCTCTGCGGGCCCACACGATTCTCGTTACCTCTTTGACGAATTCATTCATAACATGAACCAACATAAATCTTAATCATGAGTTTAATTGCCTCCATTTTTGCCCGTCAAATTCTTGATTCTCGCGGAAAT
>DMUD01000204.1:532-2640 GCA_003476475.1 Cytophagales bacterium
AAATTCTTGATTCTCGCGGAAATCCTACCATTGAAGTAGATGTCATTACAGAAAATGGCATTCTCGGACGCGCAGCTGTGCCTTCTGGTGCCTCAACGGGTGTGCATGAAGCCGTAGAACTCAGAGACAACGATAAGTCTATCTATATGGGCAAAGGGGTGCTTAAAGCTGTTCAACACGTCAATACCGTCATTGAAGAAGCATTAGTCGGCATGGATGTTTTCGAACAAAAGAAAATTGATTACCTCCTACTCGAACTCGATGGCACTGAAAACAAATCAAATCTTGGTGCTAACGCAATTTTAGGTACTTCATTGGCAGTAGCTAAAGCGGCAGCACAAGAAGCAGGCTTGAGTTTATACCAGTACATTGGAGGAGTTGGTGCAGTTACTATGCCTGTTCCCATGATGAATATTTTAAATGGTGGTTCTCATGCCGATAACCTCATCGATATTCAAGAATTTATGGTCATGCCATTCGGAGCCAAAAGTTTTTCAGAAGGATTACGCTGGGGTACAGAAGTTTTTCATCACCTCAAAGCGGTCTTAAAAGCTAAAGGAATGTCAACCAATGTTGGTGACGAAGGTGGTTTTGCGCCAAGTCTTGGCTCTAATGAAGAAGCCATTCAAGTCGTGATGGAAGCCATTGAAAAAGCAGGCTTTAAACCTGGTGTAGATATGTATATCGCATTAGACGCTGCTTCTTCTGAATTCTATAACGCTGAAAAAGGCAAATACATCTTTGAATCTACTGGCGAAGAGCGCTCTTCTGCTGAAATGGTTGAATTTTGGGCTAGCTGGTGTGAAAAATACCCGATCATCTCTATTGAAGATGGTTTAGCCGAAGATGACTGGGACGGCTGGAAACTCGCTACCGAAAAATTAGGTTCAAAAGTGCAACTAGTTGGTGACGACTTATTTGTAACCAATACCAAAAGATTGCAGCAAGGAATCTCTAAAGGCATTGCCAATTCAATTCTAGTCAAAGTCAATCAAATTGGTACTTTAACAGAAACAATTAATGCGGTAAGTTTAGCACAACACAATGGTTATAATACCATTATGTCTCATAGATCTGGTGAAACAGAAGATACCACCATTGCGGACTTAGCGGTGGCATTGAACTGTGGTCAAATTAAGACGGGTTCTGCTTCTAGAACCGATCGCATGGCTAAATACAACCAATTAATTCGTATCGAAGAGCAATTGGGTGAAACGGGTCTTTTCCCAACAAAAGGAAAATTGAAGTTCGGTAATAAGTAATTGAGTTGAAACGATAGTAAAAGGCGCCGAGTAATCGGGGCCTTTTTTCTTTTTGAGTATTAGCGGAACTATATTAATTTTACTTGAACCTATTTCACATGCAAGCTTTAAAGAAAATACTACCCATTTTAATTAACCGCTATTTTTTAGTGTCAATTGGGTTTGTTGTATGGATGTTATTTTTTGATCAGCGGGATTATTTTCAACAAAAAGCAAGTGGCGAAGAATTAAAAAAACTAGAGACTTCTACCAAGTATTTTAATGATGAAATTAATAATACAAAAAGTCAATTAAATAATTTACAAAACAGTGGAACTTCTATCGAGAAGTTTGCCAGAGAAAGATATTTATTAAAAAGAGAAGGGGAAGAGGTTTATATTTTTGAAGATACAAGTTCCAAGAAAACTACCACGGAAGAAAAGAAATGATAAAAAAGGAACGCTATGTTAAAGTGTTGGAATATTTCCAAACGCATATGCCAGTGGCAGAGACGGAATTAACTTATCAAAATCCATTCGAATTATTAGTAGCCGTTATATTATCGGCACAGTGTACCGATAAACGCGTAAACCTAACTACACCCGGTATTTTTGAAAAATATCCAACGCCAGAAACAATGGCGAAAGCTACTTTTCAAGATTTATTCCCATTCATAAAAAGTATTTCTTATCCTAATAATAAAACCAAACATTTAATTGGGATGAGTCAATTATTGATGAATGATTTTAAGGGAGAAGTACCCATGACCATTGCGGAATTGATAAGGCTACCAGGTGTTGGGCGTAAAACAGCCAATGTAATTACCAGTGTATGGGACAATCAACCCAATATGGCCGTGGATACGCA
>DMUD01000283.1 GCA_003476475.1 Cytophagales bacterium
GGAAATGCACCGTGTCGTTCTTGGCACATGAAAGAGATAGATTTGCAAAGTAAGAAGCTCCGTTTTCGTTTAGAAAATACTGGCCATTATTATTTGCAGATACAATGGCGGTAGTTTGAGAAAAAACAAGAAATGGAGAAAAGAAAGTAATCCAAAAGATAATCCCCTTAGGCATGATTTAAAGTGTTTTAATTATTCGTTTTTTTTGCTGAAGCCGCCTCTTGCAATTGCCAATGATTCCTTGCCAATTCCAACTATAGAAGTAATATTCAATGGAAACTCGAGTAGAACATGTGTGAAGCTGAGGAAGAATAGAAAACTCAAACCAGTGGAATAATCGTAGAGATATAAGCCGCAAGCTGTTAGCCACAATGCTATAATTACTATGAAACGTATTTTAGGTACTTTATGCCAACGTATTACTTCCGTTTTACTGAACCAATTTAAGTAATGATATAGGTATGCGAAAGCAATAAATCGCATAAGCATAATTCCTACAGATGAAAAGAAAACCAAATCCCACCAGTTATCCTTGAGTTCACCTTCCTTAGCGTCTGCAAGTGATACGGAGTTTTTGTAATTCGGATGTTCTTTGTTCTGAATTATGAACTCCTTGTCCATGGAGTTTTTCCAACGTGCGTTAAATTCTTTCTTTTCAAGAGAATCTTTGACAAAAAGATTGATGTAATCCTTATTTGTCATTTGTGGAGTCATTTCGAATTGACGCATGAGGCTGACATTAGTGTAGAAGAAGCCATTTCCTTCAGCATAGTAAGCATTTTTGCCGTATTCTGTTAAGTTTCCTTTTTCGCTGTTCGCTGGTAAAAAGAATACCAAAAACACTGGGACCAAAATAAAAAATCCAATCGATAATAATCCGGTTTTGCTTCGAGCTTTTAAAGCTCCAAATAGCATGAAGAGTCCTGTGAATAAATAAACGTGAATAAGCGTTGGCAGCAGTGAGGTTAAAGCGAAAATCATTGTGCTTGGTTTACCCTGAGTTGCCTCTGGTGAAAGCCATCCGGATATATATATATAAAGGAACAAAATCGCGACGAGTTTAATCCAAATGTTTTTTACGAAAACAAAGAGAAATGCACTGAATAGACCCAACACTAGAAGCTTGTCAAATAAATTTGTTTTCGCGAAGTAGTCATATATTTCTGTGTGGAATTTAAAATCTTGGGAGAAGGCTGCGAAGGAGAGTAAAATTCCGATAATTAGAAGTACGAGATAATCATATTTGCCTTTTGAAAAATACTGGCGATCATGTAACCAACTTATTTCCGTTAAATAGTGCAGTGGACCTAAAAATGCATAGGCAATCAAGAATGTCTCGAAAGGAAGAAAATATGATAAGCCTGCGCTTAAAATCATTAAGCCTATATTTAGGTAATTAATTTTAGCGTCTTTAGTTAGTATCATGCTTAATGGTGGTTTAGTGTGTTATTCCGTCAAAGCAAAAATAAAGGAAGAGTATTCGAAATTAATTGGAAAACCCATATTTTTTTCTTTAGGATAGGATGTCGCTATATTGGAGAGGATTTTAATAGAAATCCATACAAATAGGCGAGTAGTATTCTCTGTATGTGCAACTAAAGGATGTTTGAGTCTTAGCTTGTTTTTTTTGCATATCCTGCACCATTTTCGCCCAACACAAAATACATTTTCATTAATCCTTTTCCCTTCACTTCAATGTCGCCGCGATATTCACAAGTGAAGATGTCCTTTACCAATTCGTAGGTGGTTTCGGTAATATTCACTAGGCCTACCGCGCCGCTACTTTCGGCTCTGCTGGCTGTGTTCACAGTATCGCCCCAGATGTCGTATGCGAATTTTTTAGTTCCGACTACTCCGGCTACTACCTCACCTGTATTGATGCCAAGTCTGCATTCATAGTAGGGTTCGCCTTTGGCAACGCATTCGTTCTTGTAAGTGGTCATGTATTCTTGCATAGCCAAACCAGCGCGAATAGCATCTACTGGGTTGGAGTCATTGGCAACGGGCAATCCACCAGCACACATGTAAGCATCGCCTATGGTTTTAATTTTTTCAAGATTGTATTTTTCGACAATAGCATCGAAAGCGGAAAAACATTTATTCAATTCTTCAATCACTTCTTCAGGAGTCATGCTAGCGCTGCGCACTGTAAACCCTTTGAAGTCTGTAAACAGTACCGAAACTTTTGGGTAGTGCTTTGCATTTGCTCTTCCTGTTGTTTTCAGTTCATCGGCCACCTCATCGGGTAAGATGTTGCGAAGGAGTTTATCTGATTGCGATTTTTCTTCTGCTAATGCCTCATTGGCTTCGAGTAATGCAATTTTGAATTTTATGTTGGAAATAGTAAGTCTGTAGCGCGTTTCGATAAGCATGAACATAAAAACAGTTACAACGAGCAACAAAAGCCCACCGTTGACTAGAGCCTGTTCCGTATTTAAATGAGGATTAATTTGAAAGAAATAGCATGTCGCTAAAATGGAAGGCACAATGATGGCCAACGAGTAATACCAATTCCACAAAACAAACATGCCTGCTCCTATGAACAAAGCCAAGTAGTTCAACGAATGTCCAGTAAAATCATCAACTTCAATAACACTGAAAGTGTAGGCGTTCTGCAAGGAAATGAGCAGAAAGGGAATGAAAATTAACATTTTTGAATTAATGAACTTGCGTCTGTGCGCCAACAGCGCCAATGCCGCTATAATTGATACGCCAATGCGCACCGACATAATTTGATTG
>DMUD01000253.1:0-4598 GCA_003476475.1 Cytophagales bacterium
AAGCTTAACAAAGGTTTTGATGGCGCCGATCTTATGCCAATGTTTTTTACGTCAGACATCGCAGAACATGTTCCCAATGTTACCCTCACTTTGTATGCACCAGTCTGATTCACTATCAAACTATCTGTATTGGCACCCAAAATCTCAATACCATTCGCTATCCATTGAAAATTTCCGACAGAATTAGTGGATAGTCTCAAGCTATTGCCGGGGCAAATTGAATCAGAAGCTGAGAGGATGCTTGGTTTTGCAGGACTCGGATTGGTAGTAATTTGAATGGAATCCTCCCCAATACATGAACCGTTATTCACATTTAATACTAACTTACCAGAAGTTTTGACAGTCGTAATTGGAGTAGTGGCTATTTGAACGCCATCTAATGTCCAAGTGTTGCCCAAAGGTGAATTGGAGGAAACGACAATACTGTCGCCCGAGCAAAATGGGATAGAACCCGAAACAATACTTATTTTGATAAAGCTACTGAAAGGATCGACACTGACAGAGGTATCGCTGGAACAGCCAGTAGTAGTTTCTTTCACTACAACTTTGTATTGAGCTGAATTATTGGCAATGAGCGTATCACTCGTACCTTCAATGATGTTGTTTTTGTACCATTGGAAAGCGTACCCTACCGAATATTGAGTAGAAAGTTTAGCAGGTGGCGCTGCTACACAAACCCCGTTAATAACGGGCACAGCAGGTTTTGAGATTATCTTAAACTTGATAGTATCGGAATTCAATGATTTACAACCATTGGCTCCATTTGCCACTACATAAAAATCTGCCTCCACAGATACTTGAAATGTATTGCCTCCCGATTTTACCAATGCGCCATTTCCGAACCAATCGAAATTGGCGATTGATCCTGAAGTAGCGGTCAAAGTGGATGTTTGTCCTTGGCACACAGGCGACACACCTGCCAATGTAGGTTTGGAAGGTGAGGGTAAAATGGTAACCAAGGCCGAAGTGGTATCAGTACATCCACCTAGAGTGGCGGTATTTACTACTCGGTAGGTACCACTAGTGCTACTTGAAGGAAGTATATTTCCCGAAACTGGGTCTATAGATAAGCCCAAAGGAAATGAAGTGAAAGTGCCAGCATCGCCTGCTGTAGTAAAATTGGGAGATATTGACTCTGAACTGGCATCGCAAATGGGTGAAGAGTAATTGAAACGACGCGCAACTGGTACTTTAAACAAATTAATCTTGAAGGAAGCAGTATCGGTACAACCTTGGTTTGTTATACTATTTAAAATAGTATATGCGCCTGGAAGTGAAGATTTAAGAATAATCTCACCCGTCGATGAATTTAAATTAAGACCACCTGGCTGAACAGTAAAAGAGCTACCAAAAGGAATGCTGATTGGTTTGGGATTGACCTCGCTTTGACAATAATTATTTTTAGGATAGGTAAATGTGGCGTCAGGTAATGGCTTTACCACCACAAATGTACTGTCTCGTTCCCCCTCACAACCATTCGCAGAAAGCGTTACCACGTACAATCCCGAATTGACTGATGTCGCATTAGGAATTACCGGGTTTTGCAAGATGCTACTAAAACCATTTGGCCCCGACCAAGCATAGTTTATGCCAAAAATAGGAGAAATCAGAGAAATCGTATTTTTTTCGCACACCTTTAGCGTATCCAAACTTTTCGCTGTTGTAGGCAAGGGTTTTATCACAATTGGCATCGATTTGACGGCACTGCTACAAGTGCTAGATATGGCGGTCACTTGTAACGAACCTGCACTTGCTGTAGGGCTAAAGTCGAGCGTAACACTGCTTCCGGTGGTGCCTGTAGTAAATGTGACACCAGTACCCGTAAAAGCCCAATTATAAGTCAAATCACTTGCAACAGGATTTACAGCATATACTTGCGCTTTTGCACCTTGGCATACCGTATCTTTTCCTAAAATAGAGGGAGTTGCAGGAATAGGTTTCACCGAAACCTTGATGGTTTGTGGTTGCGACGGACAGGAATTGACAGTGGCCACAACTTCGTAAGTACCCGAGTCTGAAAGGGCAACTGGGTTGACTGTAAGATTTTGGGTATTTAACTTGCTCCCTCCGGGCAATGTCCACTCATAATTGGCCACACCACCTATGGGAATACTTGCAGTTAAATTCAGAGAAGTACCAGCACACACTGGACTATTACTTCCTATACTTGGTATAAATACGGGAACAACCTTCAAATAAATGTTACCAGGTAAACTTTTACAGCCTGCCGCATCAGCTACTACAAGCGTGTAATTTCCAGAATCTGAAAGCACAGCATTCAGCTTGTTTATATTCTGAATACTTAAAGTCGAAGCATTGGGCAATGTCCAAGTGTAAGTATTGGCAATAGCATTGGCTGAAATAATAAAAGGATTTCCAACACAAACAGGATTGGGGGTTGCAGTGGGTATAGGTGTTGCAGGCAGTGGGTTGACCGATATTGCTACTGACCTTACAGAACTTGTACAACCTAATGCAACCGATCTAACTTCCAGATTACCAGAAGTGGCAGAGCTAGCAAAATCTACCGAAATACTATTTAAATTGGTTGGAATAGCAAAAGTGACCCCCGTTCCAGTATAGTTCCAAACGTAACTAACCGAAGGATCATTGACTACAGAATAATTTACCCCTGTTTGACCTGCACAAACAGGATTGAGAACTGGTAAAACGAAATCACTTGGTGAAGTAGGTGGTGCATTGGTCTCCACCTTCACCGCAGAGGGTGGGCTCTGGCAGCCCGTCCCACTTGTCGCCACCACTGTGTACTCTACCGTACCCACCACCGACGAGTTGAATTGAGAGGGTCTCCGATCCGTCGAAGTGAAACCCGCTGGAGTGGATGTCCAAGCATAGGTAGCGCCCGGAAGTTCCGTCGCCTCTAGCTGAAGGTTACTGTTCTGGCATACCGGGTTGGGAGTCGCACTCGCCGTTACCTGTGGTATCGGGTTCACCGTGATAACCTGAGTGCGCACCAACGAGGTACACCCCGCCGCTATGGCAAAAACCTGCACCGTGAAGCTGGCAGGGGCGTTGACACCCACATTCATCGTCACCGTGTTCTTGTTAGTAGGGGGCAACATCGACACATCGGCCGGGCTACCCACCAAGCTCCATGCGTAGGTTACCGTAGGGTCGTTGGGCACTCCCACCACAAAACCTGTGGTGCCAGCGCAAACCTGTGTCGGGGTAATGGCACCGGGCTGGTTGGGAAGTGTTTTTACAAATATTTTTTTAACAATAGAGGAATCTTTACATCCATTTGAAGAAATAGTTACCAAATAATCACCAGAGTCGGGTAAAATAGCAGCATTAGTGCTTAAAACATTTCCTGAGCCAGAAAGTGATGAGCCCACTGGTTTCACCCAAGCATAAACCGCATTATCAATCAAAGGACTAGCGGTCAACGAAATGGCATCGCCCACACAATATGTGCCTGTGCCACTTGCCAAAATCGTCGGATTTAAAGAAGTCTTTACCACAATATTTACCGAATCAACATCGCTAAGGCACTCGCCTACATTGGCTATGACTTTATATTTGCCTGCCTGAGCTATTTGAATTTTAGGGATGACCAAAGGGTTTGTGGTGGATTTTGCTCCACTTGGCAATGTCCATGTCACAGGTGCTGTGCCACTGGCAGTCAATGTTAAAGCCTGATTTTGACAAATCGGATTTTCGGAGGGTGTAATAATGCTTTTGGGAGGTTTGGGGGTTACAACCAAATTTCCCGCATTAAATGGAGGACTTTTACAACCATTCAAAGTGGCGGTAACAGAATATGCACCAGTATTGGTCGTAGCAGCATTTAAAATAACAGGCAAAGGTTGGGCACCGTTGTGAGAGAATGAAAATCCATTCGGCCCTATCCAATCATAAGCGACCAATGGATTTAAAACTGTTAATGAAAAATTTACTGGAAAGCCTTCGCAGACCGGATTGGGATTCAAACTTGCACTGGTAATTGCAGGCGTTTGGTTATTGTTGATGGTAACTGTGTCGGCAGCATCATTGCAACCTACACCTGTGGTTACATTCCAAGAAAAACGATATACTCCTAAAACCAAACCCGAAACATTGGTAACAGGACTATTGGGACTAACGATTGTGGCCGTATTTGGGCCTGACACCTGCAACCAAGTGCCCGTTTCGAAGGGAAGAAGTGAACTTCCTTTTAGTTTTACAGAAGTACCAGAACACAAACTAGTATCATTACCAGCATTGGCAGAGGGCGATTTGCGCACCGTAATCAAAGCGGTGTCAGCTCTAACAGGACAACCTGATTTGGTCAATGTCCAACGTAACAAATAATCGCCAGAAACCAGCCCTTTAAGGGTAGCATTAGGATCATTCACATTTGAAAAAGTAAGTGCGTTAGGACCAGAGATTTGGCTCCAAGTTCCCACTGAATACAAAGAAGAGGGCAAAAACGAGGGAGCTGGATCATCGGCTTGAAGCATAATCGAATCTACATCACAATTGGCATCGTAAAAACCCGCCGAAGTGCTTAATGGTTGAAAAATAGACAGTCGCTTGAAAATATCAGCGTTCATCACAAAAGCATTTCTCAACGAGCTAGACATTGTCAAAACATCGAA
>DMUD01000253.1:4903-5084 GCA_003476475.1 Cytophagales bacterium
CTAGACATTGTCAAAACATCGAATGGAGTAGCAGAAGGGGTATTTCCTGAAAAAGATGGATAACCCGAACATGAAGTAGTGCTAAATCTCGCCACCAATATATCATACGAGCCTGCTGCTAGTCCACTAAAAGTTGCATTGTATTTTGCTGTAGAAGCAGAAATATTGCCAATTATCGCTT
>DMUD01000253.1:5377-5619 GCA_003476475.1 Cytophagales bacterium
CCTTTCAAGTAAAGGATAGTTCCATTTGTACAGTACAAAATAAAACTTGTTAGTACTTAATACACCTGTCGAGTCTAACTCTATTTTGATACTACCGTTACTCTCACCAAAACAATTCACATTTGAAAAAGTAACATTCGCTTTGCTCAAGGTTGGACATTGACCAAAACCCGAATACCCTCGGAATAACAACAAAATAAAAATTATGGCAATTTTGCCTATATTATTGACACGCATTATCA
>DMUD01000212.1 GCA_003476475.1 Cytophagales bacterium
ATGACGGGTGTGTCGCTTTTGTAAAGAAAGCCGTAAAATACATAAAAATATGTTCAAGTATTTGGTAGCGCTAGGTTTAGTGGATTACTAATCTTATTTTAATTCTATTCATCTACTTTGGCTTTAATTTAGAAGCCATAAACTGCTGTATGATGGATGATTCTGCCATTTCTTTTAGTTCCAATAACTCACCGGTTTTCAATTTCGATTTGTCGGGTACCTTAAAGGAATTGAAAAAGTACCTTCCTGCGCAGGCACCCTTGAAAGACTTTATTTTTCAAAACAGTCTCGAGTGCTTTCAAAACTATCCGTTCTTCGATGGCATTTCAAAGGCTTCGGAAATTTTTGGTTACAAAGTATTTCTTTCAGTAGATGAGTTCAGAAGCCTTTACCATTCCGGGCGAGTGAGGGAAGATGTCTTAAACCAAATTATTCTTCAAAAGAAAGGAGAGGAGAAATTTGACGAATGGAAAGAAAAACTTTTGTTCAATCGTTATGACGAGTCGTATCCACGCCGCATAGGTCAGTTGCGCGATAAGCTTATTAGTCATTTTGAAGTCGATTTCGACTATTTAATTCTACCCAAGTTATTTCGTATTGTTTGCAGTTATCTGGATCAAGGTATTTCTATTTGGAACTTTCCTGTTTGGCGGCAAGGCTTTTTGCTATCCATTCAACAAATGGAAGAAAATAGCTTAACCAGTTTTTTCAAGACCAAGCGGGTGAAAAAAATGCTTTTGGAAGACCGTTTCGACATTCCCTATTTGTTGAAAATATTGGTTGGGAACGAGGCGCATTATTTTCAATATCTTTTCGACCAACAATTTGCACATCCTGGTTGGTCGGGTATGGTATCGGTTTTGGAAGACCGCCCAGAAACTCTAATGGACAGGAAAAAAATCTCGTTGAATGATTTGATTGCTTTAGAGCTTTTGTTGGAAATAGACGAGATTTCGGCTCGTTGGGGAAACAATTGGTCGCCCATGGAATTGAAAGATGCCCCTCTCAATCTTTTTGCCGATTACACCAAAACGGAATTGCACGAAATACACGGTATTTGGCAAGAAGCCTTTGAGTGGAGTTATTACGATGAAGTGTTGGCGGGATTGAAATCGACGCGAAAACAAACACATAACGTTTCACCCAAATCTTTTCAGGCAATATTTTGTATCGACGACAGGGAGATTTCCTTTCGCGATTACTTGGAACGGAACGACCCGCACTGTGAAACTTTTGGAACACCGGGTTTTTTTAACGTCGAGTTTTATTTCCAACCCGAAAATGGCAAAGCTTACACTAAGCTTTGCCCTGCACCCATCACGCCTAAATATTTAATAAAGGAAATAGGCACCCATGCATGGCAAAATGAAAAAGACATTCATTTTGCCAAAAGCACCTATTCTTTGTTTGCGGGCATGATTATTTCGCCCATGTTGGGAATGTGGACGGCAGTTGAACTGGCTTTGAATATTTTCAAACCTTCTGTGAGTCCAGCTACTGCAACTTCTTTCAAGCACATGGACAGGGTGTCGAAACTTACCATTCAAAACGAAAGTGTTGAATTGGAAAATGGCTTGCAAGTAGGTTTCACACTTCAAGAAATGGCCAACAGGGTAGAAGGTCTGTTGAGAAGTATCGGTTTGGTGCAGAACTTTGCCCCCATTGTGTATGTGGTAGGGCATGGTGCCAGTAGTGTGAACAATCCTTTTTATGCAAGCATGGATTGCGGAGCCTGTTCATGTCGGCCAGGTTCTGTCAATGCCAGGGTTTTGTGTTTTATGGCCAATCATCCCAAAGTAAGGGAAATATTAGCCGAAAGAGGTTTGGTGATTCCCTCCAAAACCCAATTTTTAGGAGGTTTACATGATACTACCTGCGATGAACTCGTCTTTTACGACGAAGCCACCTCGCTTTCGTCCGAAAATATGGCAAAACATGCTGAAAATGTGTTAGTTTTTGAAGAAGCTTTGGATTTGAATGCCAAAGAAAGATCTCGAAGATTTGAATCGATAGACACCAAACAGTCGGCCCAAGAAATACATAAACAGGTAAAGGCAAGGTCCGTTTCCTTGTTCGAGCCTCGTCCTGAATTAGATCATGCCAACAATTGTCTTACAATTGTTGGTAGCAGGGAAATGACCAAGAAATTGTTTCTGGACCGACGTTCGTTTTTGAATTCGTACGATTACAAAAGCGATGCCGACGGCAGTTTGCTGTTTTCTATTCTGAAGCCCATTGCTCCTGTGTGTGGCGGCATAAATCTGAGCTACTATTTTGCTAGGGTTGATAATCAAAAATTGGGTGCGGGTACAAAGCTTCCTCACAATGTGATGGGCTTGATAGGGGTGGCCAACGGAATTGACGGTGATTTGAGGCCTGGTTTGCCAAGCCAGATGGTAGAGGCACACGACCCTGTGCGCCAAATGCTGATTGTAGAGCATTTTCCTGAAGTGGTGCTGGAGATCTTGAAAAAGCTTTCCTCATACGAGTTTTATTTCAACAATTGGATGCATGTAGTGGCTTTAAATCCAGAAACTGGTCAAATGTATCTTTTCGAACGTGGAGATTTTGTGCCCTACGAGCCGCTGAAAAAAGGGATTGAAACTATCGACGACATCACACCTATGTTGGAAAATAGTCATAGTCTTAGCAATCTTCCTTTATTCCATATCAAATAAAATACTATAATGATTCAACTTCTGCCTTTATTTCTGTTTACACCTTTTATGGGTTTTGTTCTTAGCATGGCAATTCCAAGTAAAAAGGAAGTTCTTTTGTCTCGGTTTTCCTTCTCGGTTGCTGGTGTGCAATTATTACTAACGTTGGCCTACTCGATAGTTTGGCTATACATAGGGCATCCTACTCTTGATAGCGACGACTTTGTGCTGTATGCTTCTCACGACTATATTTTCTTTATCGATTTGTGTTTCGACAAGATTACCGTCATTTATTTACTGGTGGGTTCTTTTCTTACCTTTCTAGTAACGATGTATAGCCGTTATTATTTGCACCGCGAGAAAGGCTACAAGCGATTTTTCAATACGGTTTTGTTTTTTTACCTAGGATACAATCTAACGGTACTTTCTGGTAATCTAGAGACGCTTTTTGTAGGGTGGGAGATATTGGGTATTTCATCTTTTTTGCTCATTGCCTTTTATCGTGATCGTTTCATTCCCGTAAAAAATGCGATCAAAGTTTTTTCCATATACAGGGTGGGAGATGCAGGGGTAATATTGGCCATGTGGGCAAGTCATCATTTTTGGCACGAAAATATTACGTTTATAAAATTGAATAATTATGAATTGGTGCAAACCCAAATGTCGAACCATAGTATGATTGGTGTTTTCATGTCGCTCATGATTTTGGTATCGGCTGCTGTAAAATCTGCACAATTACCCTTTTCGTCGTGGTTGCCACGTGCAATGGAAGGTCCAACTCCTTCAAGTGCCATTTTTTATGGTTCACTTTCGGTACACATAGGGGTATTTCTTCTGCTCAGGACTTTTCCTTTTTGGGAACACCAACTTTTGGTACGTATTCTGATAGCTTTAATTGGATTTTGTACTTGTTTACTTGCCAATGGAATAGCAAGGGTGCAGTCTTCCGTGAAAAGTCAGATT
>DMUD01000228.1 GCA_003476475.1 Cytophagales bacterium
ATCCTTTAAGTGGATCCAAGGTGCGGGTAATGGGTCATTGTCACCTAACTGCAGGAATTTACTAAATAGACCTTTGTCACCCATAACTTCCTCGCAAGTCATGCCAAAAACATTGATCTGATATTTACCTTTTGGAAATTGCACACCGGCTATCACTTCGTCAGTCAAGACTTGAGCAAACCCACACGCTGGAGTTTGAGGCCCTCCAGTTTGAGCTAAAACTGAGTCTGGGTTTTGAGTCTCTCCATCTAAAGTGCAGCTTGACAAGCTTAAAGAAAGTACAACTGTTATGAATAATGATTTTATTAATTTGTTCATGATTATCCTATTTTCATGTTTTTATTTTTTAAAAAATCTTATTGATGTAGTCCTATTTAATTGTAATCAGAGAAAATTTAAAATGTGTTGTAAAAGGCCAATCGCTTCGATAAGCTAACCTCAATCGTAAACTCTTTCTACGCGAAAACCAACACCTGGACCTTTAACAAACTTAGGTGCGCCCACCGCTGCCTTCAAGTATCGCCATGGCTCGGGTAACTGGTCATTATCCTGGAGATTTAGGAACTGGATAAAGAGACCTGAGTCGCCCATCACTTCTTCACAAGCAATGCCAATAACATTAATTTTATAGTTACCCTTCGGGAATTGTACACCGGCAATCACTTCATTAGACATAACTTCAAAAATCCCACAAGGAGGAGTTTTCGGTCCTTGCCCATTTGAGGAAAAGGTAATGAAGCACATTAGAACAATTTGCGATAAAATTTTCTTCATGATAGGTTCTTTTATGTTATTGACCTTGATGAATTTAGACTACTTTAAAGTAAAAAGTTTAATACGATTTGTGATTTATTTTGAATTTAATTTAAATAGGATAGGTAAGAATTAGTATTGAACAGCTGCATCTTTCGTCGAAAAGGGGAGCAGTCAAAAAGGTTCTTAGAAGCAATTCTGAGGTCTTTTTCCCGTTTTAGAGGCTTTGTAATTTCAGATGCGCTTTTCATTTGCACAGGATATAGCTGGAGACCACCTGTCCTTCTGGAACTATTCTCTTTTGGACTTTTTTAGTTTACTTAGCCTATTCTTATCCATAAACTGACTACTCCTTAAATCTCGACAAGGATTAATCTTTGACACAACCTCCACTTTATAGCTACCCTCTTTTTCTATAATTAAAAAATTGCCTGTAATCTCTGCTTTTACAATTGCGTATTTTTTTTAACCAAAAAGGGTGGTGTCAATAAAGTTGTTTCTAAACTTACCTTCAGGGTCATGCTTCAGCATCAAAGCCTTGAACTCATTTAGTTTTTCGATTCTTGCCTGCAGCATATTGGGGTTTAACGTAAAAATTTTGCCCCAGTGCGGCCTTGCACCAAATGGTTCCAAGGCTTTTTCGACTTCTGGCAGCAATGCCATCACAGCATCCACTTCTTGTTTCCATGTGAAATGGATAGCCAAACAAGTCTTTTTGTAGAAGGGACTCATTGGGATATCGTCTGCCGCTATGGTGCGTATTTCGGAAATGAATAGGAGCGGAGCCACTTTCTCGTTCAGTTTTTCCACAGCCATAAAAGCCTGATAAGCATCTTTGATATTTACAAAATACTCTGCTTGTAGTTCTTTGCCACTGCTTGGTGTAAAACCCATCTTAAAGTGCGGCATGCGTTCATACCAAGTCCCGTCTACACCCATTTGGTCGGTGCAATTCACCGGATCGGCAGATTCTATCGGATGTAGGTTTTTGGTGGCCAATTTGGCTCCGTAAAATTCTGGGGCAAACTCCTTAACTTCGTCAGATTTTACTTTTATCCAAACCTCGCTCACGTTTTTATTTTTCCAGTCGGTAAACAAGCTAACGCTGTAGCCGCTGGCCATTATTTTTTCAAAATCTTTCTCCAATGCAGCCATAGGCATGTTTTGGTACACCACTTGCTTCATTTTGAAAGTTGGAAGCACTTTCAAAGTCACCTTGGTAATAATACCCAAGGTACCCAAGCTCACGATGGCCATCAGAAATTCCTCACGATTTTTTTCTTTGGTCAGCGTCACCAATTCTCCTTTGCCGTTTACCATTTCTAGTGCTACCGCTGCCGTGGCCAAGCTGCCATTGTTTATACCCGAGCCATGCGTGGATGTGGAACAAGCTCCAGCCACAGAAATGTGGGGTAAAGAAGCCAAATTGTGCAGCGCAAAGCCATTTTGATCGAGATATTCACAAAACTCGCCATATTTTATGCCAGACTCCAACGTTATAGTCTGGTTCTCTTTGTCCAACGAAATTACTTTGTTCAGATTAGCCGTCGAAATCTGGTTAAACTTGCTATCGGCAATGCCATTGAAGCAGTGCGTCGTACCCAGTCCTTTGGCTTTTTTGTATGATTTTATGAATTCTTGTAGCTCTTCCACAGTTTTCGGAGCCACCAAATTGTCGGTGCTGTAGGTATAATTTCCCGCCCAGTTGGTCCGGCCCACCTGTACGGCCTCGGTGGTTTGGGTTGTTTCCGTGGTATTATTGCCACAGGACATCAATTGAGGAAATGCTGTTCCGGCAACTAAAACGGATACAGATTTCAGGAATTCTCTCTTTTTCATTTGTTTGTATTTACCTATTCAATTTACGTCAAATTCATTTATGGGCAATCTACCTCCCCCAACTTTCTATAAGCCCATTTGATAGCCTGCTTAGTTGCCAAATCCGTGTAGTTCCCTGATAAATCCCAATCTGTAGGATAGCTTATTTCATAGAATAGTCTGCCAATTTCGATTCTCAAATGCTTAATTTCCGCTGAATCGGGTGACTATCCCTTTAAATATTCCTTTAGGCTAAAGCGTTGCCTTAAGGATTGACACTTTGATTCATTTGACACTTAACTATGCCATTCCGCTTTTTCAGCGGATGGTATAGTTTTATTACTGCGAAGCGGACAAAAATCAGAAATCAAAATGGCCTTAAAGTACGAGCTACC
>DMUD01000006.1 GCA_003476475.1 Cytophagales bacterium
ACTTAAAAATCTCATTTGACGAAGAAAATCGTTCCAATTTACCAAAATTGACCTTACCAGCATTTTCCTAATTTTGTAAAGTCACAAAAAGCAGCACTGTTGAAAAATTTTCGTTTTATCTATCTTGTTTTTCTCTGCTTGCCTAATCTTTCTGTTGCCCAGAAAGCCGATTTTGTGGTGTTGCGAAAAATATATTTGTATGGCAACCACCACACCAAAGACCGCATTGTGTTGCGCGAAATGGATGTGAAAGAGGGCGACACGCTTTTGCTTGCCAAATTGGACACTCTTTTGAACAACAACCGCAACCGTATTTTCAATACGAGGCTTTTCAACGAAGTGAAACTTACCTTGCTGCCCGACTCGGCCGAATACAAATCTTTATTGGTGGAACTCACCGAGCGTTGGTACATTTTTCCCATTCCTGTTTTCGAACTGGCCGACCGTAGTTTCAACGAATGGTGGTACAACCAAAGCCATAAACTAAACCGCCTCAATTTCGGGGTGCGGTTTAGCAACAAAAATTTTAGAGGCAGAAAAGAGGAACTTCGCCTAATAGTGCAAAGCGGTTTTACCAAAAAATTGGGGTTGGGTTACACGGTACCTTATTTGAATAAAAAACAAACCTTGGGTTTGGACTTGGACTTCATGTATGACCAAAACAAGCAGATATCTTTTAAAACCAAAGACAACAAGCAACAATTTTTGAAAACAAACGACCTTTTGAGAGAACGATTACGCTTGGGAGTTAACTTTTTTTATCGCCGTTCTTTTTTTGCCACCCATACCTTTGGTTTTCGATACAATCGTGCGCGCGTAGCCGATACAATTGGACGGTTGAATGCCGACTATTTCCGTTTTGGCGAGAACACGCAAAACTTTTTTCAGTTTGGCTATGAGTTTACCTTCGACAAGCGCGATGTGCGGGCATATGCCCACAAGGGGTATTTCGTCAATTTTGTGTACGAGCAACGCGGTTTTACGCCTTGGGACGATGTGAAAATGGCAGTCGTAGAAGCTTCTTTTTCTAAATATCTTCCGCTAGGTCACCACTTCTATTTTGCCTCACTTAGCAAAGGAAAAGCCTTTATCCCCAACAAGATTCCCTACTTCAACATAAGGGCCATGGGCTATGACCAAGACTATGTGCGCGGCTATGATTTGTATGTAATAGATGCTCAAATGTTTGCACTGCAACGTCTTACTTTCCGAAAAAAACTTTTTGAAATGGAATTTATGGTACGCTCTTTTTTGTCCATGCGGCAGTTCAACAAAGTACCTTTTGCGGCCTACCTAAATGCCTATTACGACATTGGGTACGGCTATACCCCCCAAGTGTTTTCTGGAAATCAGTATCTTTCAAACGAATGGTTGCGAGGGGGCGGACTAGGCATCGACGTGGTCACCTACTATGATTCGGTGATTCGGCTCGAATATTCTATAAACAAAATGCTGGAAAGAAGGATTTATCTAGCCTTTACGACGGATATTTAGTTTGAAGTTTAATGTTAAAATTCAAGGTTTAAAGTTTTTGCCTTGAACCAATGAAATAACTGAGTCCGAAATGAAAATTGTCGGTATTGATGCCTTTGTTAGGTTGGCGGGTATCGGCGTTTGAAAGGTGCCGAATGCGGTAGGTGAAAAGAACGGCCCATTTGTTATTTAGATGATGATAAAGCCCCATTCCCATATTGTCTGAAAACAAGAAACCTGCCGCTTGGTTTGCAGTAGTGGCGCTGAAAGCATGAAGTCCAGTGCCAATATTCATAAACAAGTCTAGGTGTTTTGTGAGGGGAAATAGGTATTTTACACCCAAGTTCAAACCAAATTCGAATTCATTTTTTATGCCATTTTTACCCAATAATTGCACATGGTTGAATTGAGGTTCCATATAAAATTGAAATTTTTCGAGTGCGGTATTTTGGCCTTTTAAGAAAGGTTTAAACGCCACATGTCCTAAAAAAAAATAAGGTTGATAGTTGCCCTCGGGCAAATTTCGGGTGCTGATGCCATATCCAAAACCAGGCCAAAAACCGATTTCTTGCAACCAATTTTCATTTACTGATTCCTGCGAAAAAGCGAGGCTGTTTAGAACTAAAACACATGAAAATATAATCAATAGCTTCATATTTTTATTCAGCAAATACCTTGGTGCCCTCGGTACAGTTTTTACATATTTCAATTTCGGAACGGCTGTTCAGCAGCGACTTCCTAAAATTTTGGTATTGGTTTGAAAACCAAATTTCCGAAAAAGATTTTTCATTCAAGCTGCCCATTTGGTGGCTCGCATCTTTGTCGAAGCAGCAGGGTACGATGCGGCCATCCCAAGTCACGACACACGATTGCCACATTTTCCAGCATTGGTTCAGCAATTTGTTTTGGACGGAATAAGAACCGTCGGGGTTTTTCTTGTATCGTGAATACTTTTGGTTTTGTGGAATAAGCGGGGAACCTTGTTGATAATCGTACACTTGGGCTGTTTTGAACGCTATTTCGTTCACTCCCAATTCCTTGGCCAATTTTTCGGCCTCGGAAATTTGATGTTCGTTTGGCCCCACCACCAAATATTGAAAAACCACGTGCGGGGTAGCAGATTTCAATTCCTTTTTCCATTTCAACAGCAGTCGCGTGCCTTCCAACACTTTTTCCAACTGTCCGCCTATGCGGTACTGTTCGTATGTTTCCTGTGTAGTGCCGTCTATCGAAATCACAAGGCGGTCAAGTCCCGATTCCACCGTTTTGCGGGCGGTTTCTTCGTTCAAAAAATGGGCATTGGTGCTGGTGCTTACATACATTTTTTTTGAGCAGGCATAGCGCACCATGTCCAAAAACAGGGGATTCAAATAAGGCTCTCCTTGAAAATAAAGCGTGAGATAAAATGCATGTGTATAGGTTTCGTCGATGGTTTTTTGAAACAAATCCATATTCAACATGCCGGTGGGGCGCGTAAACGAGCGCAGTCCGCTGGGGCATTCGGGGCAGCGCAAATTGCAGGAAGTGGTAGGTTCAATGCCCAATCCGAAAGGCCTACCAAGCCAAACAGGTCTTTTCAGATTTTTGGAAATGTAAAACGACAAATAAATTTTGGCCATGTTCCAAGCTCTGTAAATATTTAGCTTGGACAATAATCTTAGGCGGTCTTTTAGTTGTGTCGGTTTCAAAAATATGTAGGCTTCTGCAAAATTTGGTCAATTTACTCACAAGTCTGTACTCAGCACTCGCCACTCCCTATTTTTAGTTGTATTTTTACCAAATGAAAATGGCGCATCTGCTTGCTTTGTTAAAAAAAGAACTTTTGCTCGAGTGGCGCATGCGTACAGCTTTGCAAGGAATGCTGCTTTATGTGGTGAGCACTATTTTTGTCTGTTATTTGAGTTTTAGATTGAAGACAGGTGCCATGGGGGTGCCCACATGGAATGCCTTATTTTGGATCATTTTGCTTTTTGTGGCTACCACTGCCATTTCCAAAAGCTTTTATCAGGAAAGTGCCAACCGCCAGTTTTACTATTATTTCTTGTGCAATCCCGAAGAGATAATTTTTTCCAAAATCATTTACAATGCCTTGGTTGTATCTGTTTTGGGTTTGCTGTGTTTGGCTTTTTATTTACTTGTGATGGGCAATCCTATTGCCGATTTGGGTCTTTTTGTACTGAATCTTGTGGTAGGTTCCGTTGGTTTTTCTTCGACACTTACATTGGTTTCGGGCATTACCCAAAAGGCAGGAAACAGTACTACACTCATGGCTATTTTGGGATTTCCCATCATTTTACCCTTGCTTTTGATGTTGATAAAAGTTTCCCGAAATGCGATTGATGGTTTGCCTTGGTCCGATAGTCAAGATGAATTATTGGTTTTGGGCGCCCTAAACATGGTAGTATTGGCTTGTTCATACATTCTGTTTCCGTACCTTTGGCGTAGCTAATCTTTATGGTTCTGAAAGGTTTTTGGTGGAAAATATTATGCATGGCCCTATTGTCATACACAATTTTGGCTGGGTTTTTGGGGGTCGTTCCTAGGCGGTTTATTCTGAACGAAAGCATTCGTAATTTGTATTTTCACGTTCCCATGTGGTTTGGGATGATTTTCCTCCTTTTGGCATCGTCGGTAGCTTCTATACTATACTTAAAAAAAGGAAAAAATAGGCATGACCGATTTGCTTCGCAGGCGGCCAATACAGGAATTGTTTTTGGTATATTGGGTTTGGTTACGGGCATGGTATGGGCCAAATACACCTGGGGATCTTATTGGAGTGGCGACCCCAAGCAAAACGCCTCTGCCATAGGCATGCTCATTTATTTGGCCTATTTTGTGTTGCGGGGTTCTTTGGAAGACCCGCAAAAGAAAGCAAGAATTTCGGCTGTGTACAATATTTTTGCTTTTGCCATGCTCATTCCATTGCTGTTTATTTTGCCACGACTCACCGATTCTTTGCACCCTGGCAACGGAGGCAATCCTGGTTTTAATTCCTACGACTTAGATTCTAACATGCGCAAAGTTTTTTATCCGGCCGTTGTGGGTTGGACATTGCTCGGTTTTTGGATAACCGACATACGTATTCGCATTTCAAAAATTGAAGAAGCCCTTGATTATGAATAGAGTATTGCATTTTGTATGGTTTGTGCTCTTGTCTTGGCCTTTGGCAGCACAAGACCCAGGTGCCGAAATGGCCGATGTGCTTCGGTCGAATGGGAAGATATTCACGGTGGTAGCTGTGGTGGGCATTGTGCTGGTGGGGCTCTTTGTTTATTTGTTTTTTACAGAACGCAGATTGGCTAAATTGGAAAACAGGCTGAAAAACAAATGAAAACCACACACATCATCTTACTAGTCGTAATTGCGGCGGCCATAGGCGTTATCATCTCACTCACGGGCAGCACTAGTAGTTATGTCACCTTCAAGGAAGCCAAAGAAATGGCAGCCAATGGCGAAAACGATAAAATACACGTAGTAGGAAAATTAAGAAAAGACGCTTCTGGAAATTTGCTCGGGGTAGAATACAATCCGCAAATAGACCCCAACTATTTCAAGTTCGACCTGACAGACACCATGCAAACTACCATGAGCGTAGTGTACGGAAACCCTAAGCCAGTAGATTTTGAGCGTTCGGAGCAAATTGTCATCATCGGTTCAGTCAAAGACGAGGTCTTTGTCGCCGACAAAATTTTGATGAAGTGCCCTTCTAAATATACCGAAAAAGAGATTTAGTCAAAAAGCTAGTCCTCGAAAAATAGGTCTGGCTTACCTTTTGTCGGCCTTTTTCAATGCCTTTTCCGCCCTTTTTTCTTTCAAAGATTTTGTTGGCTCTTTCTTCTTTTCTTTTTTGGCGTCTTGTGCTTTTGACATTTTCGTAAAATTTATTTTGTAGTGGCTAAGTTAAAAACAACCCAGTGAAATCGCAAGAGAAAGCTCTGAACAAATCACATCGACGTTATCTCTTTGTCATTTTTGGTTTATAAATTGACAATCCTTCGATAAAATGCTTTATTCGTGTAAGAAAAACGATGCAACCAAAATCCAAAGACCAACTAATTGCAGGGGCCACTACCCTCACGATACATGCGGTGTTGTTGTTGATATTGCTTTTTAGCCTGCTTCACACGCCCAATCCGCCACTTGGTGCCGGTTCGGGTGTGGTGTTAAACTTGGGATATGTAGACGAAGGCACGGGAGAAGTGCAAACGTATAACGAGGCTAACGATTCGCCCCTAAATCAGGAAGCTAAGCCACAAGAAGTCAGTGATCCAAATCAGAATACGAGCGAGCCACAGCCTCAAGACCCGCAAAGTTCCGACGAAAATTGGTTGGCAGCCGACGAAGAAACGGGTGTTACAGCCAAACAAGAAAACCAAACCACGCACAGCCCATCTGACAATACTTCAGACTCCAAAATAACCGAGCAAAAGACAAACACTTCAGCCAAGGCAGAACAAAAAGCCGTTTCGGGCAAAGTGGGAACTGAAACCACTGGCGGCAATAACAATGGCGACAAACAAGGAAAAGTGGGCGACCAAGGCAGTCCGCAAGGCGAACTGAATGCCAAAGCTCTTTACGGCAACCCTGGTACTGGCGGTGCCGGTTCGGGCGGTAGCGGTGGCACATCGCTCGACATGGCCGGTTGGAAAATGGATTTTAATATCAAAACCGATGACTCGAACGAAAACGGTCGCCTTCGTTTCAAAATAGTAGTGGACGAAGAAGGGGAAGTGGTCAATATTCAAACATTGGAAAAATCGGTGAGTACGAGCGTGGAAAATTATTACAAAAAACAGATTGAAAACGGAAGTTTTGTGAAAGACAAAAATGCGCGCACAGCCCCCAATTCTACTGGATTTTTGACCATCATCATACGCTCCAAATAGGTCGTTTTGGGTGTTTAGAGTCCATACATTTCTAATCAAATCATTGCTCAAAGCCATAATTTTAACGACATGACTTTTCAGGAAACGCTCGATTTCCTTTACACCCAATTGCCCGTTTTCCACCTTCAAGGTGCTTCGGCCTACAAAAAAGACCTAAGCCGGACACAGGCGCTTTTGGCTTATTTGGGCAATCCTCACCATGCTTTCAACACCATTCACATTGCCGGAACAAACGGAAAAGGGAGTTGTTCCCACTATTTGGCTTCGGTGCTGCAAGAGGCAAATTACAAGACTGGGCTTTACACTTCCCCCCATGTGCTGCATTTTGGCGAAAGAATAAAAATAAATGGCCGCTATGTAGAAGAAGATTTTGTGATACGGTTTGTGGAACGTATCAAACATTTGTTTCCCGAAATAAAGCCTTCTTTTTTTGAAGTGACAGTGGCCATGGCATTTCAATATTTTGCTGAAAAAAAAGTGGACATCGCCGTGATTGAAACTGGCGTGGGCGGAAAGTTGGATTCTACCAATGTCATCACTCCAATTCTTTCCCTTATCACCAACATTAGCTACGACCACATGGACTTGCTGGGCGATACCTTGCCCCAAATAGCCTCGCAAAAGGCTGGAATCATCAAAAAGCAAGTACCTGTCGTGATTGGCGAAAGGCAAAAAGAGGTGGAATCGGTTTTTGTACAAACAGCCCAAAACCAAAATGCCGACTTGTTTTTTGCTTCTGATTACCATCAAATATATAAAAATAAATACATAAACGGCAGTATGTGGTGCCAGGTCAAGCAATCTAATGGACATGAGTTTGAGATAAAAAGTGGCCTTTTGGGCGATTATCAGCTGAAAAACTTGGCGGGAATTTTGCAATCGGTCGAGGTGCTTAGGCAAAAGGGGATAAAAATTGCGGAAGAAGCGATGCACCTTGGCATAGAAAAAGTAATTTTAAACACAGGCTTTAGGGGTCGTTGGCAGATTTTGTCCGAAAACCCGCTCACAGTTTGCGACATTGCGCACAACAAAGAAGGCATTCGGTCGGTATTGGAAACTGCCGCTGGTTATGCCCCATCACATCTACACATAGTGCTTGGGGTGGTCAAAGACAAGGATTTAACTAAAATACTGAGGCTTATGCCCCAAGAGGCCTCTTATTATTTTTCACAAGCCCACATTCCTAGGGCGTTACCAGCCATTGAATTGCATCAAAAGGCGATAGAATTTGGCTTGAAAGGTCTGGTGTTCGAAGAGGTAAATACGGCCATTGCCCATGCCAAAAGTGCAGCCAGTACCAAAGACCTTGTTTTGGTATGTGGCAGCAATTTTTTGGTGGCCGAAATTCGCTAAGCGTTCATGCTTTTACATTAGTGCCAAAGCTTCCGAAGGTGTTTTTACCGGCAGTTTGCAGGTTTTATTTTCACACACAAAAATGAGGGTTTCGTCACCATCGGCGGTTCTGTTTAAAAGTAGTTCAAGTTGGCTATGTTTGGTTGTACCCACCAAAACTTTGTTTGGAATATGTTTTTGGTCTAATTCTTTTCGAAACGCTAGTGCATTTGTCCCTGAAATTGCCACCTCGCGAAAAGGTTTGTATAAGTAGAAAGAGACCAAAGCCCAATTGGCCATGTAGTAGGGTTCGCCTGTCATCAGTGGCTGAATGGTTTTCAACATTTCTGCGCCCTTTTCCAAGTACTGTTCGTGGCTTAGCACATGCCCCAGCAATATGAGATTGCCCGCCATTATCGAATTGGAAGAAGGAATTACATTGTCGAAAATTTCTTTTTTGCGGGCTATCAGTTTTTCAGACTCAACCGAAGTGAAATAAAATAGCTTCTCTTCGTTGTCCCAAAATTCAGCCAAACAAGTTTCGGTGAGCGACTGCGCCGTTTGTAACCATTTTTCATCGAAGGTGGCTTGGTAAAGATTAATGAATGCTTGAATGAGGCAGGCATAGTCTTCCAAATAGGCTTCTATTTTGGATATTCCATTTTTGTAGCTGTGAAAAAGTCGTCCGTTATTTATCAATCTGTTTTGAATGAAATCGGCATTTTGAAGAGCTAAAGTCAAAAAACGGTCTTCTTGAAAAACGCGGTAGGCCTCAACAATTCCATTCAGCATTAAGCCGTTCCACGAGGCCAATATCTTGTCGTCGAGACCAGGACGCACGCGCAACGCCCTTTTTTGAAGAAGTATTGTTACCCATTCATTCTTCAGTTTTTTGAAAGATTCCAGTTCGATATCCTGCATTTTGCAAAACGCTTCCGTGTGCAAGTCGTGACACAAAATATTGGTACCATGTTCCCAAGTTCCGTTTTCTTGTACATTGAAATATGTTGCAAACAAGTCAAATTGGGGCAATTGAAACGAAAATAATTCTTCATGTGTCCATACATAAAACTTGCCTTCCACGCCTTCGCTGTCGGCATCCAAGGCCGAATAAAATCCTCCTTCTGCCGAAGTAAGTTCGCGGGTCACAAAATCGATGGTTTGGTACACCGTGTCTTTGTACAGCTCATTTTGGGTATTTTGGTAAGCTTCGGCATACAAACTCAACAGCTGCCCGTTGTCGTACGACATTTTTTCAAAGTGTGGTGCAAACCACTCGGCATCGGTACTGTAGCGCGAAAAACCACCCCCTATTTGGTCATAAATGCCACCCAATGCCATTTTTTCAAGCGTAAGATGTACTTGTTCAAAAGCCGAATTATTGCCGGTATGGGCATGGTAACGCAATAAAAAAAGCCACACGCAAGGCATCGGGAATTTGGGCGATTTTTGTGTGCCTCCTTTTTCATGGTCGAACGATTTGGCCAAGTGTTCAAACATTTGCTCGTAATGGCGTTCTTCAAAAGTTGGTATTTCTTTTCCCAAGCCATATTTTTCGTATTCACTTCGCTTGAGTGATTCGGCAAAACCTTCGGCCGATTCTTCCAACTTGTCGCGGTCTTTTGTGTAGGCCTCGTGTATCCCTCGCAAAAGGTTCATCCAGCGGGCAGGCGGAAAATAGGTGCCTCCATAAAATGGCTTTGCATCGGCTGTTAGGATTACATTCAAAGGCCAACCGCCTTGCAAACCCATGGCATGCACGGCGTCCATGTATAGTTGGTCGATGTCGGGGCGTTCCTCGCGGTCCACTTTTATGCATACAAAGTAGGCATTCATGACTGCTGCTATTTGTTCGTTTTCAAAACATTCGCGTTCCATTACATGGCACCAGTGGCATGCCGAATATCCAATGCTGAGTAAGATTGGCTTGTCTTCCCTTTTGGCAATTTCCAAGGCTTCGGCCCCCCAAGGATACCAGTCTACAGGGTTGTGGGCGTGTTGCAA
>DMUD01000077.1:0-349 GCA_003476475.1 Cytophagales bacterium
GTTTATACATTCTTCTGTTATAATAATCGCCATGGCCGATGTTTTTATTCAATAACTATTTTTTGGATTACAAAGTTAGCAATACTGCTTTAATATAGCTTTGCAAAAACAAACAAATGCACAAGCACAAGTTTTGATTTTTAAACTTTGGTCTTTGTAAAATGTTTTCAATTTGTAATTCATCAAAATGTCTAAAGCCGCAAATTTTATTCCACTATCTGTAAAAGTAGAGTCTTTTTCAAAACTTGGAAAATATCTTTTTGCCTTGTCTGATAAGGATATGGCCAACTTGGCAGCAACTGCCGCATTTGAAAACCCATGGTTTACGTTAGAAAGTGTTAGGCTTGGT
>DMUD01000077.1:608-6795 GCA_003476475.1 Cytophagales bacterium
CGTTAGAAAGTGTTAGGCTTGGTTTGGAAAACATTGCGCATATGCTGCGGAATGAAAATCTAAATATTTTCGTGAAAGTATATGCCGCACTTTCCATACAACGAGAGGTAAAAACGGTAGGGGTGGTAATGGCAGGTAACATACCTGCGGTTGGATTTCACGATGCTTTTTGTGTGCTTTTGTCTGGCCATAGGTTGCTTGCAAAGCTTAGCAAAGACGATACCGTTTTGATGCGATTTCTACTCGAAAAACTAATTGAGATAGAACCTGAATTTGCTTCTTATATAGAGTTTGCCGATAGGATGAAAAATATGAACGCTGTAATTTGTACCGGCAGCGATAACTCGGCAAGGTATTTTGAGCATTATTTCGGCAAATATCCTCATATAATTCGCAAAAACAGAACATCTATCGCTGTCTTGGAGGGGAATGAGAGTTCTACCGAACTTCTCCATTTGGCAAAAGATGTATTTTCCTACTATGGTTTAGGCTGCAGAAATGTGTCTAAAATAATGATACCCGAAAATATGAACGTGACTAAAGTCATAGATGCATTTGAACCATTTTCATATGTTATTAGCCATCACAAATACGCCAATAATTATACATATAATAGGGCTGTACTTTTGTTAAATAATGAGGTTTTTTTGGACAATGGCTTTTTGCTTTTTAAAGAAACTAAAGCCTTGCACTCACCGCTTTCTGTATTGTATTATGAGCGTTATGCACAAAAAGCGGATCTTTTACAGTATTTAGATGCACACAAATACGATATACAATGTGTGGTAGGCAACTTGCCTGAGTTGGAAAATAAGGTAAATTTCGGAAAAGCACAGTCCCCTTCTTTGCTCGACTATGCCGATGGCATAGATACTATGGCCTTTTTGAATGAGCTGTGACCTATTTCAATGGCAAAAAGTATGCAAGTGAAACTATGAAAGCTGAATTTACCAAAGTAGCGGAGCTGTTTTTGGAAATATTGCTAAAACTGCGGTTGTATCTAAGTTCTGCCGAATAGCCACCTTTTGTTTTGGCCGGAAATTCGATACCAGCACCTATCAGGAAACCAACATCTAATGGCTTGAAAATATTGGAAGTACTTGCATTTATTTCATCTTTTCTTCCCCCTCGGCTCAGCGTACGGGTAGAAGCAGCTAAAATTCCAATGTAAGGACCAGCCGAGGCAAAATATTGCATTTTTCTTGGATTGCCAAAATACACTTTTCCATAAATAGGCAAATGAATGTAATGCATCATGTAACGGGCATTAATTTCGTAAGGGTTAATTATTTCTTTTCCACTTGCCGAAATTGTTTTGAGATACCCTTTTTCTCTTCCACCCCAAAGACCATATGAAAGTTCGCCAAAAACAGCATACATTTCGTCAAACTTGTATCCAACAACGCCGCCAAGGGTGTAAGACATTGCGCTTTTATGAGATAAACCAAGCTCAGAACTGCCACCAAAACGAGCTATACCGGTACCTAATTTACCACCTATCACTATTTCTTGGGCATACATCCATGTTATGTTTCCCAACAATAAAGCTGCAAGACAAAGAATTCTCATAACCTTGAATTTCTAAATTTAAGAACCAAAGTAGCGTATTATTTCTTACAATCCATAAAATGAGGTGTGCTATTTAATTACATACAAAAGTTTTGAAATCAAATCAAGAGTTTTTTGGGTTTTTCATCATTGTTCCACACTTGTTGCATGTACATAATTTGGGCGAATTGTAGAAACGATTCATCACTTCGGGCAATTGTTTTACAATGTCGGTCACTACCAAATATTCCTCGTAGAGTAGGTTTTCACACTTTTCACAGAACCACATGAAACCGTCTTTTTCATTTGATTTGCGGTAACGCTCTACCACAAGTCCAATAGTATTGGCGGGTCTTTGAGGCAAATGTGGTATTCTAGGAGGTAGTAAAAATAGGTCTCCCTCGGAAATAGTAATATTTTCCGTTTTTCCATTTTGGATAATGCGTAAATTAATGCTGCCTTCTAGCTGGTAAAAGAGTTCTTCGCCTTCGTTATAGTGAAAATCTTTACGAGCATTGGGTCCACCTACCACCATCACTATAAAATCGTCGTTATCTTTGAATATTTGCTGGTTGCCAACAGGTGGTTTCAGCAAGTCCCGATTTTCGTCAATCCACTTTTTAAGGTTGAAGGGCTTAAGCATATCTGGTTAGGTAATTTTCGTTCAATAATAAAGTATTTTTGGCTTTGAATAAACTGAAGAACTTAAAGAATGCGATGGAATTTTGGACATATTTCAATGTATAAAAATTTTTTGTCGAATACTGATTCGGTAATTGTAGCAAAAGCTTCATTTTTGAACGAAAGCTTAGTTGTGAGTTTTCAAATTATATCTTAAATTTGCAATCTTTAAATGGAGATTGTAGCTCAGTTGGTTAGAGCGCCTGATTGTGGTTCAGGAGGTCGTGGGTTCGAGACCCATCTTTCTCCCCAAAAAAAGCTACCAAAACGGTAGCTTTTTTTTGTTACTTTTAGAACTCTTTTTTCTCTCTCACGTTTCTTTTTTAGTATTAAATAATCCTCGAAACATTAAAATATATTTATGAATATTGGAGACAAAGTGCGTGAACTGCATGGTCGAAATGAGGGTGTTGTCATTGGCATATTATCCAATGGGAAGGTGGAAGTAGAGTTGACCGATGGATTTGTTATTCCTTTTTTTATGAAGGAGTTGGTGGTGGTGTCGCAAATGGAAGAAAAAATTTTTGCTGATAATGACATTGAATCATTTTCTGAAAAGTCCACCAAAACTCAGGTTTTTGCTGAGCGTGGTATTTATTTGGCCAAGACGTTAGAAACAGACAACAGGCATTGTTTTCATTTTATCAACAACTCCGATTTTCAACTTCTCTATACCTCATTTTTATTTGAAAATTTGAAACAGATGAAACCTTTGAATGCGGGTATTTTGAATAAAAAGACTGCACTTGAACTTTTTAAAACCGAACAAATTGGAATTTTAATAGAATCGAAAATTATTATTCAAATCCTTTTTTTTGCTCAGGGCAGAAGTGAAATAAAATTGCCTTTGACAGAAGAAATAGATTTGAAATTGGCCAATTGGAAAGCTGAGGCTACCATACTGCCTATAATTGGAAAGAAGGGAATTCAATGGCAATTGGACAACGAGCTGAAAAAGTCAGATGCACAAACATTGGGTAGGAAACTTTCGGATATATCACCATCTAAAGGCCAGGTAAAAATGGAGAAAGTGAATTCGGAACTTGATTTGCATATCGATAAACTTACCGACAAGCATGCTAGTTTCAGACCCGATGAAATATTTAGATACCAAGTTCGTGCTTTCGAAAACCACTTGGAAAAAGCGATTTCGGCAAGTTTTAAAGAGGTGATTTACATACACGGGGTTGGGAACGGAATTTTGAAAGCTGAGGTGCAAAAAAAGTTATCGAATAATATGTTTGTCAAGCATTATGAAGATGCGCCACGCCTAAAGTATGGGTATGGTGCCATAAGGGTATTTCTAAAATAAAGCACAATCAAAATGGTATATTGGTAACTTTTTTCGTCCACTTTTATGAAAATCCGTTATCAGCTTACGCTTCTCTTCACTACCATAGTTGCCTCTTTTCTTTTCGTTTTTTGTTTGGCCGTTTACTTTTTTTATGCACAGTTCAGAGAGAAGGAGTTTTTTGACCGTTTGCGAGACAAGGCATTGTACACTGCCGAAATATGGGAGTACGAACAAAATGCGGAGGCGCTCTTCAAGTTCATGTATGAAATGAATTTGACAAATTTTTACAGCGAGCAAATACGCATCATTAAAAATTGGTCAAAGCCCGAATATGAAAGCGACAAGGAGTTCGAAAGGGTTATCAACGAAACTCAATTCAAGCGAATAATGAAGGGCAAAGAATTGCACATTCGCAAGGGAGAAAGGGAAATATTGGGTTTGCTGTACAAAAGCAATTCAAAAGGTTCTTATGTTATCGTGGTTTCGGCCATAGACAAGTTTGGTCTAGGCAAGTTGAATACTCTTTTCCTCATTTTGGCTTTGGGTTGGGCTTCGAGTGTTTTTTTCGTTATGCTAGCAGGCTATGTTTTTGCTGGTCGAATATTGAAACCAGTTTCGGAAATCATTACAGAAGTGAGTGATATAAGTTTCACCAACATGGCCAAACGGCTTAAAAACAGAAGTGGGAAAGATGAGATTTCTGAACTTTCGCGTACTTTCAACGACCTTTTGGAGCGATTAGACAATTCATTTCAAATGCAGAAAAGTTTTGTGTCGAATGCTTCGCATGAAATTCGAAACCCGCTTGCCTCTATCAAAGCACAATTGGATGTAACCCTACTGAAAGACAGGGAAATAGCTGAATATCAAACCGTGCTACAATCCTTGCTTCACGATATAGACCGAATGATAAAAATTGCCAATGGCTTGCTCGAATTGGCCAAGGTAAGCGGCGATTTTACAATGCTTCATTTTCAACCTTGTAGGGTAGATGAAATTGTTCTGGAAGCAGCCAATACGCTGGTGCGTTACAAGAATGAATGCCAATTCACGTTTGATTACGAAACCTTGCCCGAAAAAGAGGAAGATTTGTTTGTCGATGGTTCGCAAGACTTTTTGTATTCGGCTTTTTACAACATCATAGACAATGCTTGCAAGTATTCTTCAGACCACAAAGTGGCTATCAAGTTAAGTTTTACCGACAGCACTCTAGTCATAAAGTTTCAAGACCATGGAATTGGCATTTCAGAAGAAGATAAGAAGCGAATCTTAGAACCCTTCTACCGTAGCGATGCGGCACGTGAATATGCTGGAATTGGCTTGGGTCTTTCGCTAGTCCAAAAAATTGTGCAACAGCACAAGGGAGCCATATCCTTTCACTCGCAACCTGGATTTGGAACTTTGGTAACAGTTAAATTATACAAAAATTTCATGTATAGTTAAGTGTTTGTTTTCCCGACTTATTTTTGAAATCATGATGCCACTATTTGTCGATTGCTTTCTTCCTTTGGCTCTTCCGGGTACTTTGACCTATAAAATGCCCGATACATTTGAAGGTGAATTATTCGCGGGAAGTTTGGTGGCGGTGTCTGTGAAAAAATATTTATATACTGGCATCGTGAAAAAAGTACACAATGTTCGGCCTGTTGGGTACGAGGTGGCCGATGTGGTAGAAGTCTTGGAAAAAATACCAGTACTCACTTCGGCTCAAATAAAATTGCTGGACTGGATGAGCGAATATTATATGGCTCCGCCTGGCATTACTTTTCATGCCGCATTGCCATCAGGCTTCAAAATTTCGACCGAATCTAAAATTCAGATAAACCCAAATTACGAAGAGGAGGAAAGGGAAGAAACCCTCACCACCAATGAGCGTCTTTTGATTGAATTGCTCAAAAATGCTCCATCCATTTCGTACTTGGATGCGATGAAAGCTCTGAAAATCAAAGCACTATATAAAATACTGCTTTCGTTAAGAAAAAAAGAGGCCATTTTGCTTTTTGAAGAATACAAGCATTTATACAAGCCTAAAATAGTCCAAAAAGTACGTCTTGCCGAACGTTTTGTGCAAAACAAAGACTTGCTGAAAGCCCTACTTGACAGTCTTGCTGGACAAGAAAAACAAGAAAATATTTTGTTGCGTTATTTACAAGAAGTGCCCATTTGGAACAATCCCAATGCCAATGAGGCTGGATTGGCTAAAAATATTTTTTCTGGCGCATCGTCTTTGAACACACTTTTGAAAAAAGGAATTTTTGAAGAGTTCAAGCAAATAATACCAAGAGAGAATGTGGTGCATGAAGTATTTCGTGAGCCATATGAACTATCTGAAAATCAGAAGACTGCTCTTGAAGAAGTCAAAAACAAGTTTGCCAAACTAGACACCGTTCTTTTGCACGGCATTACTGGAAGTGGCAAAACAGAGGTGTACATTCGCTTAATCAAAGAGCAAATGGCATTGGGCAAGCAAGTGCTTTTTCTGATGCCTGAAATTGCCCTTACAACCCACATGACCGCGCGATTGTCGGCCGTATTTGGCAAGGAACTGGATGTGTATCATTCGCGGCTTTCGGAAAACGAACGCGTAGAAACTTGGAAAAAAGTGCAAAACGGCACTTCAAAGTTGGTGTTGGGAGCGCGTTCGGCGGTGTTTTTGCCTTTTCA
>DMUD01000021.1 GCA_003476475.1 Cytophagales bacterium
AAAAAAATTTTTGTGTAAAATACAATTAGAAATAAGTAAAAAATTGAGACTTAAGTGCTTAACACATTAAGTAAAGATTTACATTATTTTTGTATTTCAGAAGCTTTTTAGCAAATTTATATTGCCCTTGCAAACTAGAATTTTTGCGAAAAAAACGACAAATAACTGTATGCGAAGCATTAGTTTAATCACTTTTTCCTTGTTATTAATCATAAGCTGCAATGTTTCAGAGCAATCTAAAAGTAGTTGGGAAAATGACAGGAAAGAACCCAACCTAATTTCGTTTCTTATTTTAAGCATTCAAAAGGATACAAACAATTCAAAAAATATAGTTGAATTTGTCAAAAAAATTGAAAGCATTGGAGTACTAAAAAAACAATACTCTATTCCGACAAAATACTATTTGACTATCTACGCTTATTCTGGAAAACACATTATTGATTCATTGATACTGGAACATCCCTTATATAAACATTTTGAATATATAGATGAGAATGAAAATTTTGCGACAAAGGACACTGTCATTAATCATGCTGAATTTTTTGTGAGATTGCAAGGACGTTTTGATGAAATAAAAATATTCGAAACACTAAACAGACCAACCCAAAAGCTATGCACGATGAAATTTTAAAATAATGAAAAATTTTTTAACTTTTATGACTGTGCTTTTTTTAACAGTAAGCACTTCAATCGGACAAGTGTTTCAGGTTGACACATTGCAATACCACGGAGATGTAGACAAGTATATAAATGTGGTCGTAATGGGAGATGGATACACCTCTTCACAACAAGAAAACTTCAAAAGAGATGCAACTAATTTATTAAACTATATTTTCTCTCAAACGCCTTGGTCAAATTACATCCGCTTTTTTAATTTTTTTGCAATAAAAGTAGTTTCCTCGCAATCGGGCACAAAACATCCTAATACTGCAAGTGATTGTAAAAATACATCGCCTTTAGTACCAATTTCGAATCCAAATACATACCTAGGATGCACCTTCGATGCCTATGGCATACATAGATTAATCGTTCCTCAAAATATATCCAATGTTGTCGAAGTCTTGGCAAAAAATTTCCCGAACTATGACCAAGCATTTGTAATTGCAAATTCACCATATTATGGCGGAAGCGGCGGATACTACGCTACCTCAACCACAGATTTAAAAAGTCCAGAAGTATCAGCACATGAATTAGGACATTCTTTTGCGAATCTTGCGGATGAATATTATGCTGGAGATGGTTATTTGACTGAAAAACCCAATTTGACTCAACAAACAAATACTGCTCTTGTTAAATGGACAAATTGGATAGGGCATAACAAAATAGGGTTATATAAGTACTGTTGCGGAGGACAATCGGCTTCATGGTATCGTCCGCATAGTAATTGTAAGATGCAGTTTTTGGGTCAGCAGTACTGCAGCGTATGTACCGAAGCCATTATTGAAAAAATACATTCCCTAGTAAATACAATTGTAAGTTATACCCCAACCATATTGACAATAAATTCGCCAAATCAATATCTTGATTTTAAATTAACGGGTTTGATGAAACCTGTCCCAAATACTTTAAAAATTGTATGGAATCTAGACGATGTGCCAACATTACACAATGTTGATTCAATTCAAATTGATCAAAACACCTTATCAATTGGACCTCATACTTTAACGGCAACTGTTTTTGACACTACTGCATTGATTAGAGTAAACAATCACTCCGCAATACATTTTAGCACCGTAACTTGGTCAATAGATAAATTAATTACAGGCCTTGAACTCAAAAGTCATACAAATAAAATATCGTGTTCTGTATTTCCGAATCCTGCAACAAATTTTTTAAATATTGAATTTGAATTGGAAAAAAAAAGCGAAGTATCTATTCAATTAATTTCGCTTGATGGTAAAGCAATTAAACAAATAGAAAACAAAGCAGTGGAAAGCGGAAAATATTCTAACACATTTAACATAGAAAATTTATCATTAGGCAGTTATACGCTTGTATTTAAAATTGATAACACAACTTTTTCCCATACAATAGTTAAACAGTAAAAAGTTAAATTTTTACTAAAGAAGCTTACATCAAAGAGTCATGCGTTCAAATTAATTTGAATCTCTATTTTTTGAACTTGCAACAGATATGCGACTTCACCAAAAACACACTCTTTCCTGTTTTACTTCCTAATGCACATAGGATTTTATTCAAGAATATGGTCTAAATAGTTTCTGATACCTTTTGGTGAAGCTTGACAAATCATTTCGTTTATTGTAGGAGAAAAGCGTGCCACCTCTTGCTTTCAAAAGCAAAATAAATGAATTTTACTTACTATTTCCCTGCCGCTTCGATGGCTTTTCTTACCGAGCCATGATTACGCAACAAGGTTGCTGCCATTTCTTTCGTAACCGACAAGTTTTCCATAATCATCCTAACTCCTCTGTCCACCAATTTTAAATTGGAGAGCTGCATGTCCACCATTTTGTTGCCTTTCACATGGCCCAACTTTATCATGACCGAAGTGGTCAGCATGTTTAGCACCAATTTTTGAGCAGTACCCGATTTCATACGGGTACTTCCTGTCACAAATTCGGGACCTACCACCACTTCTACCGGAAAATCGACTTTGGCAGCCAATGACGAAGCAGGGTTGCACACTACACAACCCGTTAGCACTCCGTTTTCACGCGCCTTTTCCACCCCCCCTATCACATAGGGCGTTCGTCCCGAAGCTGCAATACCCACCAATACATCATTGATGTTGATTTCATACTGAAGCAAATCTTTCCAAGCTTGTTGGGTGTCGTCTTCGGCAAACTCTACCGCTTTTCTTATGGCACTGTCGCCACCAGCTATTAGGCCTATGACCAAGCCTTGCGGAACACCATAAGTGGGCGGACACTCTGAAGCATCCAAAATACCCAAACGGCCGCTAGTACCTGCACCAATGTAAAAAAGTCGTCCGCCTTTTTGAATCTTTTCGACTACCGCCTCTACGAGCCTTTCTAGCTGTGGTATCGCTTTTTCTACTGCCTTGGGTACCGTTTGGTCTTCGAGGTTGATGTTTTGCAACAACTCGCGCACCGACATGGCTTCTAAGCGGTCGTAATTTGATTCTGATTCGGTAATAGATTGCATGATAATACTTTGCAATTGCTGAAAAAGTGCATCAAATTGGGCTAGTAAGTTTTTTTCTCACTACATGAGATTTCTTTCTAGTTATGCGAACCCAAATGGTATTCTGACAAGGAATCCATCGGGTTGCGAATGATTTTGGAAATGGTGACACCATAACTGTGGCCTACTTCTTCCAATATGTCCTTGGTGTAATATGCTGTAGAACCTATAAATCCGATAGGCACTTCTTTGTAGCCTTCATATTTGGTAATGCAATTGTCAAACATGTCTTTGAAACTTGACCGAACTAAATCTTTCATGAACGGGTCGGTCAAGTTTTTTACAATAAAAGGCATAAAAGAAGCTAAATAACGGCTTGGGAAATCTTTCAAATACACACTATCTATCATATCGGCTGTGCGATCGGAATTTTCCTCTTCGTACATTTTGCGTAGGTGCGTAGGAAGTAGTTCGCGTATGTAGGCTCTCACAAAAAGTTTACCCTTGTAGCCTCCGCTGCCTTCGTCGCCCAAAAACAAGCCACCAGAATATACATTTCGGGTAATGTCCTTGCCGTTGTATATGCAAGTATTGGAACCAGTACCCGAAATACAAGCCAAACCTGGTTCATCACCAAATAGGGCACGAGCAGCAGCCAGTAAGTCGTGATTCACCCATACATCTGTTTTGGGAAATGCTTTTCTAAGTGCCCCTGCAATTTGCTCACGTTTGTCGAGCTGCTCGCAACCAGCCCCATAAAAAAAGATATGGGTAAGGGGACGACTCATGTCCATATTGGGAATAAGACCGGTGACGATATTATTGTAAATATTGTCGGAATCTTGGTAATATGGGTTAAAACCCACGGTATTGAAGCGCTGGTTAAAACCGTCTTTGTCTACAAACTGCCAGGTGGTTTTGGTAGTGCCACTGTCTGCTATTACAATCATAATTGACTATTAATTAAGGGAGTGATTCTAAGTTTGATGCAAAAATCAATACTTAGTAATTTTACAAAATTCCGAAAATGGTTCAATTTTCCAACTTTCCCACCACTTTAAATTTATCGAACACCTTTTCATTGTGCGGGGCATTCTTCAGTTCTTGGGTCAAATCTTGCCCTGCCCAATGCTCGTAATGTTTACCGCCACGCCATAGTCTCGACTTGGTTACATCGTACACAAGGCCGTTGTAGGCACACCAAATCTCTTCTCGGTCGTTGCCGTTACGCAAAGCCAGTTGTTTTCGGGTAATGAAGGGAAGATGGGAATTTTCCAAACTATTTGGTTTGTACCAGTAAATTTAACTGATAAACTAAAGTGACATAGCTTTTATGACAATCGGCAAAAGAAATGTGATGCCATATGTTTGTCCTTCTCTTTCATTCCAACGAGAGACATATACTTTGAAAAACAAAAAGCCGTCTTTCAACGGCTTTTTGTTCAAAAATAAAGGTACGAACTAAAAGGCATATTCATTGGCTACAATCAAAGAAGCGGCAATTCTTCTGCGCGCCTCTTTGGTGTTGAAAGTTTCTGCTTTGGTGAAACGTTTTACGCCCATAAGTAACATACGCTGTTCATCACCCTCGCTCATAGATACTATCGCGTTTTTGGCATTGATGCCTACCCTATCCAAGGCATCGTTCAAATAGGTTTTCACTATGTCGGTCTGAACTGCAACCTCTTTTCCATTATTGGCCATTTTTTCTACGCGCAAAAGTGCCGATTCGGCTACGTACAAATCGATGACCATATCGGAAATGTTCATCAAAATTTCTTGCTCGTGCACCAATTTCTGCATGAATTTTTGGGCGGCATAGCCAGCCGTCATCAAAATGAGCTTTTTCACATTGGCCAAAATGGCTTTTTCTTTTCCAAATAAGCCTTCAGGAGTTTCAGTGTTGAAATCGGGGATAGCCATGAGGTCTTTTTGCACCGCCATCGCAGGACCCATCAAATCCAATTCACCTTTCATGGCACGTTTCAAAAGCATGTCCATGGTAAGCAAACGGTTTATCTCATTGGTGCCTTCAAAAATGCGGTTGATGCGCGAATCGCGGTAGGCTCTGTCCATAGGATAATCGGCCGAAAAACCGTACCCGCCCAATATCTGCACGCCTTCGTCTACCACGTAGTCCAAGGCTTCAGAACCTGCCACTTTCAAAATGGCACATTCTACCGCAAACTCTTGAGCCGCTCCAAGCAAGGCTTCCTCGGCATTTTTTCCGGAAGCCATTAATTTTTCTTCTGTAACGTGCACATCGTGACCTGCCCTGTACATGGCCGATTCTACCGCAAAAATGCGAACAGCTTGTTCGGCCAGCTTGTGCTGTATGGCTCCAAACTGGGCAATGGGCATTTTGAACTGCTGGCGTTCTTTGGCGTATTGAATAGCAAGGTTGCTTACCCTTTTGGCAGCTCCCAAGGCAGCAGCGGCCAGCTTTATTCTGCCTATGTTCAATATATTAAAGGCTATCAAATGACCTTTGCCTATTTCACCCAGTACATTTTCTTTCGGTACTTTTACGTCCGACAAAAACACCTGACGGGTAGAAGACCCTTTGATGCCCATCTTGTGCTCTTCGTTGCCGAAGCTAAGCCCAGGGGTATTTCGCTCAATGATAAAACCTGTAAATTTATCACCGTCCACTTGGGCAAACACGATGAATACGTCGGCAAAACCTGCATTGGTAATCCACATCTTTTGGCCGTTCAAAATGTAATGGTTGCCATCGGCGGTGGGCATTGCCTTTGTTTTGGCAGCCAAGGCATCCGATCCCGAACCAGGTTCTGTCAAACAGTAGCTGGCCATCAGTTCGCCCGTAGCCAACTTAGGAATGTATTTCTGTTTTTGTTCTTCGGTACCGAAATAGAGAATGGGCAACGTGCCGATGCCCGTATGTGCCGCTACGGCTACGGAGAAAGAATACCCCGATCCAAGAAATTGATTGACGATGGTAGAAGAAATGAAATCCTTTCCGAGTCCGCCGTACTGTTCCGGAAATGAGGTGGCTAACAATCCCTGATCGCCCGCCTTGCGGACCAGCGAAGCCATTAACCCAGGCTCGAGTTGATCAATGCGATC
>DMUD01000319.1:0-6479 GCA_003476475.1 Cytophagales bacterium
CAATCCTGCCGAAATACTGAACCAATCGGCCGAAAATGTAGAATACGAGCTCATTTCGGCCATCAAAAAACTTTCCACCAACAAGAAAAAACGCGTTGCCATTCTAAGCGGGCATGGCGAACCCGAGAGCATCCGTTTTGCCGACCTCGCAACGGTTATCAAAGAATTTTACGAAGTAAAACGATTGGACATTACCAAAACCGACTGGATTCGCAATTACGATGCTGTTATTCTTGCCCAACCTACCCGACCATTTTCGGACGAAGACGTAATGAAGATAGACCAATTTGTGATGCGAGGGGGCAGGGCTATCTTTCTCGTTGACCCTATTCACATAAAACTCGATAGTTTGGGCGACCAAGGCACATTTATTTTCCCCTACGAATTGAACTTGGACGATTTACTTTTCAAATACGGTGTGCGCCTAAACAAAAACCTGATTCAAGACCTTTACTGCTCGCAAATACCCATGAACGTGGGCAAATTTGGCGACAAACCCCATATTGAACTGGTGCCTTGGACATTCTTTCCCATTTTAAATAACTATGGCAAACACCCACTAACCAAATCTCTGGATGCCCTTCAAACCCGCTTCTTAAGCTCGCTAGATACGGTAAAAGCCGAGGGCATACGCAAAACGCCCCTACTCTCCACTTCTGCTTACACCAAACTGACTTCTGTACTTGGCAAGGTAGATTTGAACCAAATGCGCAACGACCCCGACCCAAAACTTTACACTGGCGGAAACAAAACGGTGGCTTACTTGCTTGAAGGAAAGTTCAAGTCTGCTTTTGCCACCCGCGCCATCGCAAAACCCAAATTTTTCATGGCACAAGGCATTCCTTCGGCTATCCTAGTCATGTCCGACGGCGATTTGGCACTAAACGACCTAAACCCCAAAAGCGGCGAACCTATGCCACTAGGTTTGGATCCTTACCAAGGCAGGACGTACTCCAACAAAGATTTCCTGATAAACAGCTTGCACTACCTTTTGGACGAAGACGGGCTTGTGGGTGTGAAAAACAAAGAAATTACGCTACGCCCCTTGGACAAAACGAAAGTCAAAGACCAAAGAGCCCGTTATCAGTTGTTAAATGTATTAACACCCCCCATTTTGGTGCTTCTGTTTTGGCTTGGTTTAGGCTACTACCGAAAAAGAACATTCGGCAGTTATTAGAGCTCATATCGCCCTCCTCTGTAACAAGGGCTTTCGAAAACAGCGTTTCCAACGCTTTTAAAATTTCATCCTTCTGCCAGAGAGCCTCACCATTTTGGTCGCAGAACTTGTAGAAGCACACCCTTACTAAAAGCCCTAAATCACTTCCAGCAATACATTTCCATCAATTCCCAATTTTTCATGTATGGCTTTGAGAAATTGCACATCGGGTTGGCGTTTGCCATTCAGTATTTGGGATATTTTGGAAGTCCCAATTCCTATCAATTTAGCCAAACTGCGTTGATTAAGTTCTCTTTCACGCAGTTTTTGATTTACAATATTTGTCAATTTGGGTGTCAAAGGCATAGTTTTCAACACATTGTCTTCATAATACTCTATGGAAGATGCCAATCTGCGAATTTGCTCCTTTTCCTCTTCGCTCAAACTTGATTCGCCCTTGTTCATCAAGGTGTAAACTTGTTGAACAGATAGCCAAATACTTCAAGTAAATTATTGAGGGAAGAAAAGTACAAGTCTCGCTTCGCTAACACGTTGCATTAGTGTGGTGTGCACACACTTAGACTGAAAAAAGATATGTTAATGGCATTTTGGACATCTAAAACGGGTAAAATTAATCTTTAGTGGTTTAATTTTATAAAATATCGAACCTCCCCATTTATGTTTTTTTCTTCAAGCACACGACAACCAAGACGTTTGTAAATAACGTAAATATTTAATGGACAAATACCATAACTTGTATTATACCCATATTTAGTTTTCATTGTTTCAATTACTAATTTTATAAATTTTATTAGTTGAAAGTTAGAAAAAGAACTATTAGGTCTTATAAATGTAGAAAATGCTTCATGAGATTTTTCATTAACGTCTTCATCATTAAAAAACCCCATTTTATTGTATTGTCTATCATTTTTATCGGTATTTATTGAAATAGAAGCATCAATTTCACCATTTTCATTTTGCATAGTGAATATAATTTGACTTGAATATGGAATTCGCCTTTTTACTCTTTTTTCAACGTAATTCCAATCCCAAATTTCACGAATTAAATTATTGTTTGTTGTGTTAAATTCTTCAAATAACGCCTTTTCATATTTACATAATTCTAATGAATTATCCGTATCAACTATTACAAACTGATGACTTGACATAGTACTATTCAAATTATTTTTTAAAAATGTTTAATTTAAGATAAAAATGTATTTCAACTTTCACATTTAATAAATTACTATACTCCCAATCGTCCCGATTACGACAAATGGGAGTTACAAATATCCTGATTTTATCTAATATAGGTAAAAGGACTCAAGTTTTTTTATAATAGAAGCGGATGATTTTGGTTGTAATCGACCCCCAACTGGTTTAAGTCTTTCGTTTTTGGCGCGAGAGTTAGACGAATGCGTCTCTAAAGCCGTATTTGGCTTTAAGCCAAATACTTCAAATCATTTATTGAGGGAAGAAAAGTACAAGTCTCGCTTCTCTAACGCATTGCGATAGCGTGAAAATGGGAAAGTAAAGCGAATAAATGGAGTAACTGAAAATAACTATTAAAAAAACCAGAAAGATATAACTATGATGAATTGAAAAAGAAATTGACCGAAGTGGGTCACTTTATAAGAACGAAAACCACACATAAAGCGACAAAGAAAATCACCAATTCAATTTGAAAGAGAATATATTTGTAACAGACACAATGCCTCAGATTCTAAAATTACAAATGAATATAACTAAATGAATTTATGAGTGAATCAAAACGGTCAACGTCATTTAGTTATTAACAAAAGCTCAACTAAGAACTTTAAACTTCTAAACCAACGAACTAAAAACCAAATGACTACACTATCTGGCTTGACATACGAAGAAGTCCAAAATAGGCGCAAGCAGTTTGGAACCAATGCCGTGGAAGATGAAAAAAAAGGGCACTTTTGGCAAATAGTGCGCGAAATAGTACTCGAGCCCATGTTCATTATACTGCTGGTAGCAGCTGCCATATATTTTGTGGTGGGGCAATATTCGGAAGGCATCATTATGTTGGTGGCTATTTGTTTTGTGACGGGCATTTCTATTTATCAGGAAAACAGAAGCAAAGGAGCTGTAGAGGCACTCAAAAAGCTGTCGACCCCCCGCGCCAATGTCATCAGAAACGGACAACGCATTGAAATTCTTTCAGAAGAAGTGGTAGTGGACGACCTCATTGTGGTGGAAGACGGCCATGTAGTTCCCGCCGACGCGCAGGTCTTGGAACTTCACGATTTTTCGGTAAACGAGAGCCTACTTACGGGCGAATCGTTGGCAATAGAAAAAGACCTGAAAGACAAAAACCAATTGTACCAAGGCACTATGGTAATGGGCGGTTCGTGCGTGGCACGGGTTACGGCTATAGGCAAGGGCACAGAATTGGGAAAGATAAACCAGTCGGTACGCGCCATTGAAGTAGAAAAAACACCCCTTCAGCTTCAAATAGCGGTTTTTGTACGCTACATGATGGGATATGGCACGGTGGCGTTCTTATTGGTGTGGGGGTTGAATTTTTACCTCTCCCAAAACTTTTGGCGCAGTTTTTTGCAAGGTCTTACCTTGGCCATGTCGGTAATACCCGAAGAAATACCCGTGGCCTTCAGCACTTTTATGGCTTTGGGAGCATACAGGCTGTACAAAGACAAGGTGATAGCCAAAAACCCCAAAACTGTGGAAGCATTGGGTACCGCCACTGTAATATGTACCGACAAGACAGGTACCATTACCGAAAACAAGATGAGCATATCGGCCATTTACGACTGGAAAAACGAAGCCATATTGGATTTCACCCAAGGTTCTGTTTTTAGCGAGGTGTTGGAATACGCCATGTGGGCATCGGAAACCAAGCCATTCGACGAAATGGAGAAGGCCATTCATGCTTGCTATACCGAAACAACCACTGAAGATAAACGGACGGAATACAGCCTGAGCCATGAATACCCACTAGGCAGTACACCACCATTTATGACCCATGTATTCAGCAAAAACGGGTCATCTCCCATTATTGCCGCCAAGGGAGCTGTAGAAAGTATTTTGAACCGATGTGTGCTGTTGCCCGAACAGCTTCAGGCCATTTTGCAAAAAGTACACGATTTCACTCAAAAAGGGTATCGTGTGTTGGGGGTAGCTCGTGCAAATGTCGAATTGGACAAGCTTCCTACCATGCAAGAGGAATTTGAATTCGATTTTTTGGGTTTGGTGGCATTTTACGACCCACCCAAACAAAACATTGCCACTGTTCTGCGGCATTTTTACCATGCTGGCATACAAGTGAAAATGATTACTGGCGATGCTGTAGAAACGGCAGTGGCCATTGCCAAACAAATACAGCTCGACAGCAATTTCCAACACCTTTCTGGTGTGGAAGTGATGCAGTTGGACAAAGAGGCGCTGCGCGACAGAGTGAAGCATGTGCACATTTATGCCCGCATGTTTCCAGAGGCAAAACTGAAAATAATCGAAGCCTTGAAAGCCAATGGCGAGGTGGTAGCCATGACTGGCGATGGCGTGAACGATGCCCCTGCACTAAAAGCCGCCCACATAGGCATAGCGATGGGCCACCGAGGCAGCGAAATAGCCAAAAGCACGGCTTCGTTGGTACTTGTGGACGACGACCTATCGCACATGGTCGATGCCATTTCGCTAGGCAGGCGAATATATGAAAACCTAAAGAAAGCGATTCAGTATATCATTTCCATTCACATTCCTATCATGCTACTGGTCATGATGCCCTTGGTATTGGGCTGGCACTACACCGACCTTTTTTCGCCCGTGCATGTCATTTTTTTGGAACTGATTATGGGGCCTACTTGCTCCATAATTTTTGAAAACGAGCCCATAGAGGCCAATTCCATGTTAAAACCTCCTCGCAAAATGGGTGCTAACTTTCTTTCCTTTCGGGAACTGATCATGAGTTTGATTCAAGGCATTGTCATTTCTGCTTTATGTTTGTACGTAGGCTACTTTTACATGGGTCAAGGCGAGAGCATCGAAAAAGTGAGAACGCTCTTATTCAGCACTTTGGTTTTTTGTAACTTGTTTTTGACCTTGGCCAACCGCTCCTTTACCTATTCCATCTTCACCACCATCCGTTACAAAAACCCTTTGATACCCCTGATATTGGTTGTTTCGCTTGGCATACTGCTCATGGCCCTGTATGTGCCCGTGTTTCGCGATTTGTTTTTGTTTGCCGAACTCAACTTGGGCGAATTGATCGTGTCTTTTTTGGTCGCCTTTGCCGCCGTAATGTGGGTGGAGGTTGGAAAAATCAACCAAAATAGTCATCATTTGTAACGAAGACTGACGAGAACAGCGTTTGCAACACCACTAAATATCCACAACTACTTCAACTTTTCCTTCACCTGCTTTTCCAATTGGCTATACCAATCCTCGCCAAATTTTCGGACTAGCGCATTTTTTAAAAACTGATAGACAGGCACTTGCAATAACTCACCTTTGTCGCAAGCAGGGGTGCACACTTTCCACTGGTGGTAATTCAGGGCTTCGTATTCGCCATATTTGCTCACTCGCAATGGGTACAAATGGCAGGAAATGGGCTTTTGAAAACTGCTTTTTCCGTCTTTCCACGCTTTTTCAATGCCGCAGTGCAAAATATGTTGCTTGTCGTACACCGCAAAAACACATTCGCGATTTTCAATCGTCGTGGTGGACAAATCGTCTTCCCAGTCTTTCATGTAAAAACCCTCTTCTTCAATCACCTTTTTGCCCTCGGCGGAAAGGTAGGGCAAGATGTGTTCTAAATTGGCTTCTATTTGGCCTACTTCACTTTCTTCGAGCGGTGCGCCCAAATCGCCTTCTACACAGCAAGCCCCTTTACACTTTAACAAATCGCATACAAAATGTTTTTCGAAAATATCGTCGGTGAAGATTGCCTGGCCTACAACTAGCATAAAGGTTTGGAGAGTTTTTTGTGTAATTTTGAAGCCTAAAATTTTGAAAATGATAGAGCCGGGCCAAATTTACAAACACCCCTTTACACTTACTCAAAAACAGGTGGAAGATTTTGCTCGTGTCACCGGCGATTTCAATCCGCTGCACCTCGACGAGGCCTTTGCCGCCACTACCCCATTCAAAAAGCCTATTGTGCACGGGTTTTTGGGCGGAAGCGTGTTTTCTAAAATATTGGGCACCTTGTTTCCGGGCGAAGGTACCGTGTATTTGAAACAGACAATGGAATTTGTGAGGCCCATGTATGTAGAAACCGCCTATGAAGCCATTATGGAAGTGAAAGAGGTTGAAAAAGAAAAAAACAAGGCCCTTATTCAAA
>DMUD01000319.1:6771-7208 GCA_003476475.1 Cytophagales bacterium
AAAAAACAAGGCCCTTATTCAAACTACGATCGTAGATGCCCAAGTGCAAAAAATTGTAGTGCGAGGTGAAGCTACCGTCATGAACAAGGAAAAAATAAGATGAGCAACCACACACTGAAATGCATTCTTTTGAGTAGTCTTTTGCTTATCGGCATCCTTCCTTCTTTTGCCCAAAAGACAGATTACCAAAAAATGTACCTGCAAGCCAAAGAAGAGTTGAAAGCCAAGAATTTCGACAAGGCGATGGATTTGTTCAAGAAAACTGCCGATAATCTTGAAAATCCTCAGCGGCTGAATGCCACCTATTTTTATGCCTATTGTGCCATCAAAACCAAGCAGTATTGGTCTGCCAACCATTATTTGAATAAGATTTTGGAGCGAAACCCAAACTGGAACAAGATAAATGAAGTGTATTACCTGCAAAGCCTGCTCTTTTT
>DMUD01000226.1 GCA_003476475.1 Cytophagales bacterium
TCCAATTCTTTGTGTTATCATGTGTTGAATTTATGATAATTTTAAAGGATAGTCAAGCTGCTCCAACTCTATTCCAAACTTATTAGCTAAGGTTAGCGAAGAGTCGTCCTTGTCGTATACTTCTCGATAAATTACTTTTTTAATACCATAAGACGCAAGAGACTTTAGGCAGTCATTGCATGGCAATAATGTTACAGCTGCCAAGTAGCATTCGTTGGGTTTTACAAACCTTAGCGCATTTTGCTCGCTATGATTAACATATTTACGCCTTTCGTCTCTATCGGACCAGTCTTCCTCAACCCCGCTTGGAAATCCATTGTATCCAAGCGAGGCAATTGTATTATCATGCCTCAATAAACAGCAACCCACCTTAACATACGGGTCTTTGGATTTTAAAGCTGCCACTCCAGCCAGAGCCATTGCGTATTCTTCCCAACTCATCACAGATTAAAATAAATCCTATTGACTAAACCCATTTCTTTGTCGAAGATTGATGAAACAACTCCTCTGGTATTATTCACATATCCGCGCTTTTTGTGCCAAGCATCGCTTGCGCTCAATGATGGAAGCCATTCTACTTTGACTCCTTGCATCTCTCTTGCTTGCATCATATGCATATGTCCAAGATGCCATGTTCTATGCTTTGATTCGCCCCACTCCTTTGGCTTTTCAGTAGCCATAATTCCCACAAGATCAGTTACTTTCTCTTGATCTCCATGAGTATATCCAATTAGATTTTTACCGAAAGAGTAATATTTTCTTGCTGTCGGTGAGTTATTTACGCTTACTCGTTTGTCATTTTCATATTTTACTTCAATTAGGTCTCCAAGCATGAACTCTGATAATCCGCCATGATTTCCACTTACTATAACAATATCTACCGGAGCAACTTTCTTCAGCTTTTCGATTGTGCTGATGATTAACTTTCTTCCTTCCCTGAGAATCTTTTTGAATCTAGAGTCTGTATCTTGTCGCGTTCCGGCTGTTGTAGTATTTTGCTCGTTATCAATTTGAAAGAAGTCATTTCCAAAAGGAAAGACGATTTTTGAAATATCAAATTTAGAAGCCATCTGCAAGGTATAATCAATTGATTTATTGATGGCTACCGTGGCCTCTTTCATATCGTAATCTTCCCCAGTTTCCTCAGCCCATGCCAATTTACCCCAGTGAAGGTCAAATGGCGCGAATTCCAGTAAAAGTCCGTTCTGGCGGGTTTTATACTTCGCAGAAGCGGAATACTGACACGATTGAGCCAATTCTTTTTTTAGATCCTCCAAACTCTGACCGAGATACTCTTTCTTTTTCAAGTAAACTTTAAAATTGTATCCTCTGGTATTTTCTTCAATAGTATAGTGATCTACCAGCCATTTTGATTCATCCACTCCGCAAGACTTGAGCGTTTGCTCTAAGCTTTTTCCAGAAGAACATGGAAGCATGATGGATCCGTCGTCTGCAGTATCGTCGTCGAACGCGGCTTTTTTAGCTTTTACTGTTTTATTTACTTTGACTGGCGTTGTATTTTTATTCATGTTTTTTAAATTGAAATTTTATTTGTAGAGATTTTTCAGTTTGATCTTGGTTCTTTTTTCACCATGGTGTTCGCTCCATGAAAAGGGCGACATATTGTCATATGGTGGGCTTACTGTATGTATGAACTTAAGTAGTTCTTTAGATTCATAGTTTTCAAATGATTTTAATTCTGCAAATAATGCTACCAGTATTTTTTCTTTTTTTGTCATTTTTGTAAATGAATTATGCCGTTGTTAGTTCCATATTTTCGATGTTTTTTAATGATTTTATGATGTATGATTTAACATGATTTTCGCATGAGTCTGCGTCTTTGATTTGAACCAATGCTTCTTTGAAGTACAAGGGATTTTTAATCATGAAATTTTGAATTTCTTGGTTTTTGAAAAATAGTGAAATAATTCTTTCCTCTGAGAGGATTGGCAGGAAGAATTTGCGATAGTCTTTGCTCTTTGTAAAAAATGGAATCGCGCTTTGGTATGAATTTTCAGCAGACAGTAAATCTTTAGCTGCGGCGTAATCTGATTTTGCAAAAATTTCAGCCAATTTGTCTTCTATGCTTCCAACAGTAAGAGAGGTTATTAATTTTGAGGGATTTGATTCAAAAGGCAAAACGTCAAACACGTCACCGCCCAGCTTATGAATTTCTAGAGCGTAGTCGAGTCTTCTTGGGGATACCTGTAATTGCGTCTGCTTTGGAAGGGCGCTCCACCATTCTACTGCGGATTTTGCTGCGTCAGCTCCAAATTTTGATGTGAAATATTGTATATCAGCCTGATACGGCAGTTTGATTTGTATTTGAAATCTATCAGTTTGCGCAGGATCCAATTGTTCTACATCATATGATTGATCTAGTTCGTCATCAGAGAATGGATTTATACCCACCCAAACAGCTTTTAGTGCTGGAAATTTTTTACCGTTAATGCTTTTAAATTGAATAAGTTCCATACAGCCGTTGCGAACTTTTTTATGAGCCCTATTGTATTCATCAATAAATATAGCTTTTATATCTTTTAAAACAAAATGCTTTGGCAATACAAAATCTAGATACGGATTTCCTTTCGAGTCTGAAACCTCTTTTGGAACACCTACGAAATCAACAAATGGATCTAAAGTTGAACCGGATAGATATAGCCAGTTTCCTTCACCGAATTCTTCATTGAATACTTCGGTGATAATTGTCGTTTTACCAGTTCCGGCTCTGCCCTCTAAAAGGACATTTTGTTGAGCTTTTAGATAAAATTTTAATT
>DMUD01000277.1:0-277 GCA_003476475.1 Cytophagales bacterium
AATGATGGCAAATGGTTTTTTGTAGATCGTGAGTCATATGCGCAAAAAAAAATATTCTTTGTAGACCGTGAGTCATATGCTGACCTTAAAATTTATTTTGTAGACCGAGAATCTTATGCCGGATGGAGAAATCCCGCTAAAAAAAGTTTATTGTATTAAAACGTTCCAATAACCCATGGAAAAGTATTGGGTAGGTTTATGGCGTGAAAAGCTGGTTACAGGTAAGTTAAACCTAAAATACAACGGAGTCTGCCGAAAATCCATTTAAGAGTAGGCA
>DMUD01000277.1:608-3459 GCA_003476475.1 Cytophagales bacterium
AATCCATTTAAGAGTAGGCAACAATCAAAACTAAAAAAAATGAAAAAGTTAATTTTAATGGTAGCACTGATGCTAACATTCGGATTTGTAAATGCACAAAAAATATTTGCTGTATCAAATCAAGCTTTTGCTGATGTAAAAGTATTCGTTGTTGATAACCAGGCATTTGCTGATTTATTGGTTTATAAAGTATCAAATCAAGCCTTTGCTGGAAAAAACGACGGTAAGTGGTTTTTCGTGGATAATCAAGCTTTTGCAGATAAAAAAATCTATTTTGTTAGCAACCAAGCATTCGCAGATATAAAAATCTATTTCGTTGACAATCAAGCATTCGCTGGATGGAAAAATTCCTCTAAAAAGAGTTTATTCTATTAAACCGTTACCGCAATACATTTTTAGAAGCGTGGTGACTTCAAAAACACCTCAGTAAATTTTACCCTCATTTCACAAATGAGGGTATTTTTTTTGATTTTTTACTCTCGCTCATTCCGAACCAAAAAAATTGCTTGCGGCGAAAAACCGTTCTATTCGCCGCAAATATGCGGTGAATAATTCCTATATTTGCCGCAGATAACTTAGAGGCTATGGCAAAATACATCTACGAATACAAAAACTGGACTGATTTCACTTGGCGTGAATCAGAGATTAATTCCATATTCGGAGACGTACGATTGAGGCAAGGAAAAATCATCGGACAGATGAATGCTCTTGGATTTTCGGCAAAAGAAGATGCAACGCTTAACGCATTAACACTCGATGTTGTTAAATCATCGGAAATAGAAGGTGAACTGCTCAACTATGATCAAGTGCGCTCTTCCATTGCCAGACGATTAGGAATTAATTCAGCAGGTCTAATTAAAAGCAGTCGTCACATTGAAGGGATCGTGGAGATGATGCTTGATGCTACACAACGATTTGATTCACCATTAACTGAAAAACGTTTGTTCGGCTGGCATGCAGCGCTCTTCCCAACCGGATTTAGCGGACCTTATACCATAGAAGTTGGATGTTATCGCACTGGAGAAATGCAAATTGTTTCAGGTGCAATGGGAAAAGAGAAAGTACATTATGAAGCAGTTAAGCCAAAGTTCGTAAAAGCAGAAATGAAGAAATTCATCACCTGGTTTAATAAAGACAATTCACTTGATCCAGTCCTAAAAGCAGCTATAGCACACTTTTGGTTTATCATTATCCATCCGTTCGATGATGGAAACGGTCGCATTGCTCGGGCCATAACAGATATGCTCCTTGCGCGAGCAGAGGGCAGCGGAGAGAGATTTTACAGCATGTCGAACCAAATATTAGAGGAGCGCAAAATGTATTACGCCGTCTTGCAAAAAGTTCAGCACAGCTCGAAGGATATAACTGAATGGCTGAACTGGTTTCTTCATTGTCTTAAAAACGCAATGCTCACTACTGAAAAGACATCACAACAAATTCTTAAAAAAGCAGAATTCTGGAAACACCACGAAAAGACTTCTATTAACGAAAGGCAAAGGAAAACATTGAATATGCTTTTTAACAAATTCGAAGGGAAATTGCAAAGTTCGAAATGGGCGAAAATCAATAAAACATCCTCAGACACTGCCTTGCGCGACATTAAAGACCTCGTAGAAAAAAGAATATTACAACAAACCAAAGAAGGTGGACGAAGTGTGAACTACGAACTAGTAAAGAAATGGAAGGTGGACTAACAGACTACGGCAATTACGCTAAATTAAAATGTACAGGGAAAGTTTGTAACTTACCCAATTGCCCACAAAACGAACAATTAAAAACAAACAAAACATGAAAAGATCACTAATAGGAGCTATACTACTATTGAGCACAACCAACGCGTTCTCGCAAGCCAACTCAATTGAAGGCAAATGGAAAATGCAAAACTTCGACAATACGCTGTATATTTTTGAAAATGGTGAACGGTTCACCTATTATTGTACCGCAGGAAATTGCGATTCCTTATACAACACCTTTGAGGCTGGAGACGGTAATCATATTCCTGGAACGGAAGATTACTCCGTGTCTAACGATACAATTACTATGGATTACCATTTTGGAAATATCTTAGTTACTAGTATGGTATTTAGTTGTGAAGGAAACATCGTCACATTCGTCGACCAAAGTAATTTAGTTTATGTTCGTTTAGGAACAAATATTGACGACTGCAATTCTGTGTCAATTACTGAAGAAACTCAAAATCCGTCATTAACGAATAGTAAATACTACGATTTATTGGGTAGAGAAATTGAGGATATAACAACATACCCAATACATTCTCTCTACATCAAGAACGGTATGAAATATATGAAAGCAAAATGAAAACCGCTGCAAATTTTATTCTAATAATAATTTTCTGTCTGTCTGTTCACATGCAGAGCAAGGGGCAAAGTGCTGACTGCGCGACGGATCATATTCATAATAACCTAATGCAAACCGATTCTGTTTATCGGAAGCAAATACATCTTCTTGAATCGCAAGTTGAGGATAATATTCAAAAGCACACAAATATCACATTACGATCTACCCTGTACACCATTCCTGTTGTTGTTCATGTTATTCATTTAGGTGAGCCGATTGGAACAGGTTCTAATATTTCGGATGTTCAAATTCAACAAGCTATTGCAGGACTTAATAACCGCTTCAGAAATATAAACGGTTTAGGAGCTGATATTGAAATGGAATTTTGCCTCGCAAGTGCAGACCCAAATGGCAATTCAACAAATGGCATTAACAGAATTAATGGGGCAAGTGTTCCAAATTATTTAGCAGAGGGAATAAAACCAACAGGGAATACCTGCAGCGCGGCAGTTGAAACTGCCATAAAAGATTTAAGTAGATGGCCTGTATCTGA
>DMUD01000220.1 GCA_003476475.1 Cytophagales bacterium
CCCAGTCCGCAAATGTTGCTAGTGTCTTCAGTTCAGAACAAGTTTGACGAGCAAGGCCACCTACTCGACGAAAACTACACTAAAAATATCGATACCTTTTTGGACGAGTTTTTGTGGTTGGCTAAAGCGTTGAAGAATGCAAGGTGATTTTTTGAACACTAAATAAAAAAGGCTCAGATTTTTCCGAGCCTTTTTTATTTAGAGAAATTAAATCTTATTGAGCTAATACCTTCACTTCCACATCAACTTTTACTTGTGTTCCAGTTACAGCAGATAAGTTTGAAGTATATATTATCCCTTTTCTACCATCTTGTGTTACAAATACATATTTTGAATCAGATTCTACCTTTATTTTAGTCGCACCAGCAGAAGGAGTAGGTAGATTTGAAATATCCGAAGGTGTAATGTCGGCAAAAGCTTTAGTAAGGGAGGTAACTTTTGCAAATGTAGTTAAAGCAGTACCCTCTTCATTTTTTCCCAAGAAACCAATGCTTTTACGAAGCCCAACACTAATGAAATATCTTGTACTGTAGTCACCTCGTGCAGTTCCGTCAGAGTTTAGACTGACAAAATTGAAGGCTACTGCATTCAAAGAAGAAGCTTTTTCTTCGCTTGTTGCATCGCTAGCTATTAATGAGGTCCCTGATAAGGTATTTACGCTACCCGATGTAGTTACATAACTTGGATAGACATTATTAGCTTGGTCTCCTAATGTGATAACGGATTGAGAGGACAAAAGACCTGATGCAGTACCATTGGTAATAGTTACATAGATAGGCCCTACAACGGTCTTGCTACCTGTATTGTCAAAATTACCAATGTTTCCTCCTAAAGTGGCAGATTTAGTAATCCATATAGTATAAACGTCTGCTGAATTTGCTGCAATCACGTCTAATGGTATTTTGACTACAAGGGCTGAATTTATAAAATCTCCACTAGGTACTTCATAAGAAGCATCAGTCCCCGCACCCTTCACATCTTTAGCTCCATCTTCGGTTTTAAGGTCAGGAAGGTTTTTAAATTCAGCAGGGGTTCCACCATCTGTTACTTTTTTTATGAAAATATAATCCATGTCTTTTTTGGATTTTACGTCCAAAATTAAATTGACCTTTTGCCCTGCAGTGGCGGTGCAAGCATAAGATTTTCCATTATAGCTGTTTTGAGTAGCATCTGTAGAAGCATCCATTATAATTTTAACAGTATTATTGCCAACACATATGTCACTGCCAGACGGAGTCGTTGGGGTATCAGACGTTGGCGTAGGGTCGTCGCTCTTTTTGTTGCAAGAACTTAGCATCACAGTGGCACTCACAAAAAGGAGCGTTGCATAGCGGAATAGAATTTTCATGGTTGATTGTTTTTTAAAAGAACAAAGCTTAATTGATTAACAAATGTAAGTCGTTTTTGCCAAGCTCGACAACTGAAAAGTCGAAGAATTTTTATTTTTTTCTCACTATCATAAGGCCGTCTCGGATGGGGAGCAGTAGGTTTTCAACCCGTTCGTCGCATGTAATTTTTTTGTTAAATTCTAGCAAGGCATGGGTGGCATCGTCGCTTGGTTTCAGGTTTTTGTCCACTACTTTGCCACTCCACAATACATTGTCGGCAATAATTAGGGCATTGGGTGCCAGCTTTTCGAATACCATATCGTAATATATTCCATAGTTGGCCTTGTCGGCATCTATAAAAACCAAATCGAATAGGATATCTAATGTTGGAACTATTTTTCTTGCATCGCCTAGCGTAAATTCTATTTTTTCTGACATGCCAGCGGCTTTGAAATTGGCTATGGCTATGTGCTGCAATTCTTCATTACAATCTATCGTCAATAGTTTTCCGCCTTTTTGCAAACCTTCAGCAAGGCAAATAGCGGAATATCCAGTGTAAGTGCCTATTTCCAAAATGTTTTTGGGTTTTTGCAGTTTGGAAAGAAAGGATAAGAGCCTGCCTTGGAAATGCCCAGACAACATGCGGGGTTTCAACACGCGCAAATGCGTTTCTCGGTTAATTTTTTTCAATGTTTCAGGTTCGGCAGTGCTGTGACTTTCACAGTATTCCTGAATTTCTTTGGGTAAAAAATCCATCGAAAATTTAATTAGGGACAAATGCGAGGGAAGTCATGTTGCTGGGGTTGAAATATTGTTGCCGCAGGTCAATCAATTTTTCGGCAGTAGTACATTCCACCTCTTTGAAAATGGTTTCGATATCTTCCACTAGGCCCAAGTCGAGCAAGCTGCGCGCCATCATGAGCGCATAAGCCTGGTTGTTTTCTTCCGACATGGCCAATTGCCCTTTTATTTGCTCTTTATAGGCCTCTAGTTTCCCCTTTTTTGTCATCAACTTATCCACTTTACACATTTCTTTTTCAATGACCGAAAGACATTTTTGAATTTGCCGCTTTTCAGTTGCGAAATAAATTTGGACTATACCAATGTCGGTAAAAGCGTTGTAATTCGACTCCAAAGAATATACGTAGCCATATTTTTCGCGCAAAGCCAAGTATAACAGCGAGTTGCTGGCAGGTCCACCCAAAATATTGTTCAACAGCATGAGCGAATATTTATCTCGGTGATGAATAGAAGGGGCTAAATTTCCCATCATAAAATGAGCTTGTTGAATGGGCTTTTCTACCGTGCTACGCGTAGGTTTTAGGTTAAATACAGCATTTCTGTGCAATCTTGTTTCTTTTTTTGGAATGGCCTCAAGTTTTTTTCTCACTATTTCCATGGCCATATCTGCATCCATAGTGCCAACACTGGAAAAAACGATTCGGTTGGTGGCCACGTTACGTTCAATGAAATCGAAAAAGTGCTGAGAACTAAATGAGTGGATAGTTTCGGTAGTACCCAAAAGATTTTTTCCCATTGGGTGATTTGGAAATATTAGGCTTTCGAAATCGTCTTGAATGGCATCATCGGCCGAATCGAGGTACATGCTTATTTCTTCCAAAATCACTTTTTTTTCTTTTTCCAATTCTTTTTCGGGAAAAGTGGAATGAAAAGAAATATCGACTAATAAATCGCTTGCCTTGTGGAAATGAACATCAAGTACCGACGCATGAAAACAAATTTTCTCTTTGGTAGTAAAAGCATTCAGTTCGCCACCCAATGCGTCC
>DMUD01000051.1 GCA_003476475.1 Cytophagales bacterium
AACCAACTTGCCCTTGTATTTATCGCTTAGCTCTTGCAATTCTTTGTATTGTGAAGTATAGCCACAAAAAGAGGCCAAGTTGACAATCAAAACTTTTTTACCTTTAAGCGAATGGAAGTCAAAATCATTTCCATCTATCGTTTTCATTTTGAAATCGTAGAAAGAAGGCGATTTGGCAACAAAGCTAGATAGCATAATGGGAAGGAATAGACAAAATGTAATTTTCATGAATTTACTTGAAGAGTATGACATTAAAAAAGGTTTGAAGATGGAGTGTGTTTTTATGTCATTTAAATTGAAAAACTACCTATTTTAGGAAATTGTTTGATGTTTTTAGGCAAAAAATGTTTTTCGCCTAAATTCCTTTTTTACACGGTTATCGAATTTCCCAAATCTCGGACCTGAGTTCTGGTTATCTTGCAAAAAGGTAAACAAACCTAAAGTTAGCTCAATTCACCAAAATATTTCATAGAGACTTCACCAAGGTAATCAAGTGTTTTTCTGAGGTCTGCCTGTTGTTAATTCGCTAAAATTTATCCCAATTCTTCCAATCATGCTGTCTTTTATTGAATATGACTGATGCATCTTTTTCATAGGCAAATTGAGCTTAACCACCCTTTTCGATGGCTTGGAATGAAAGCTCTAGTTGTTGTATATGGGAAGGAGGGAAGGGGGTGTGAATCGAAAGTACATATTTGCTTGAAGACGGTTATTTTTACAGTCGTTTAGGTATGCCCCATCTCTTGATTAGGGAACTAGTTGTAATCTGAAATTTTCCCCTTTTGTATCCCAATTGTCAATGAACTGCCATTTTGTGGCGCAATTTAATAGCCAAAAAATGGATAAGATAGTGTGTTTTGGATAGAGAAAATTAGGCTAAAAAGTTCTTTTATTGTAATACACAACAAGTTTAATTCCTCCTTTTGTTTGGTCGTTAAAAGAATATCCAAGCGTTGATTGGGTTTTGGTAAAATAGTAAGACGAAATGCTAAGAACGAAAGGATTGTTCGTTTTACCTCCTTTTTGTATTTCTTTAAAATACGAGCTTAAAGGATATTTGAAGCGGGCATTTTGGTTGTCATACCCTAAATACAATTCATTTCCTGTGTTATACAAATTACCAACAGTCATATTATTGCCTGTAGTTGTTTGCGTTTCGGCTTGTACTATTTTAAAAGTGCCATTGGTGTTTTTCAACAGATTGCCATTTGCGTCACATTCTGTAAGCGACAAAATGGGAAGTGGATAGTCGATACTTTGCGAAAATACGGGAGAGGAAGGCACCAATAAATAAGCTTCCATAATGTTGTAATCTGTTTTGATGGATTGTAAAAAGTTGGAAAGGCCAGGGAAAGAAATTCGTGCTCCTAAACCCATTAAATCATTCAATAAAGAAGTGTTTTGTGTGTTTGAAGTGGCACCAAGGTTAGCAAAAGGTTTTCCAGTGGCATCGTAGCTTACTTTGTTGAAGCGTTGCGATTTGTCGGAAATAGCCAGCGTGTAAGTGGTGGTAAATGTGTCGGTAGGATTGGCCAAGCCGTACAATTTTATGTGAAAGCCACTGTTACTTCCCGACTTTATTCCTATTGCAAAAGAAGGATTAGAAGCCTTCAAGGCAATGCCTTTGAAAGCATCTTTGAAATCCTTTTCGCTAGAACCTAAATGTTTCTCTATCAAGGTTTTGAACGAGGCACTTTTGACAGAATATGTTTTGTTGGTGTTGTGGTTAAAAGTGATGGTTTCGAGAGTGTTGTTTTCATCTTTAATCAATGAAGAAAATCGGTTGTAAGTCGCAGTGCTGTCTATCTTCTCCTTCACTTCTTGCAGAGTAAATGAGATAGGTTTTGTAAGGTCATAGCCCAAAACAAAATCGTAATTGATATTTAGAACGGCGCTATCTATCTGGCTCATTTTCAAAGTGTCAAAACCAGAAAATGAAAGCTGTGCGTAGGTTTCTGACGTAATGTTGCCAAGCATAGCATCGGAATAACTACCCACAAGCAAATGGACTTGGTTTTTGGTGCTAGGTGTGTCGAAACTTATCGTTTCTACTTTAACAGAGAAACTGTCGACATAAGAAATGCCCGAGGCATTTTCCAAAACTTGTCTTTCTAAACTTACTTTTTTGGGGTCTTTGCATGAAAAAAAGACACTGCTTACACAAAAAACAACGCTGGCCAGTTTAACTGGCCAGCTCGCTGTAAAGGTTGAAATACTTTTCCGAAACACTTTCGTTGTCATCGATTGTGTCAAATTTTTTATCATTTTCAAATTCGGTAAACAAGGCTTTGAAGGCATCGGTATTGTGGTCTTTGTTTCGTACAACTACATCGGCATAAGCAATACCAGTTTTGATAAAGCCTGCATAATCGCCACTTTTCAAGTGTTGCAACATGCTGTCGTCAATGTCTATCATTTTTGCTTTTTGCATGAGTGCTTCCGGCGAAAAACTGTAAGCAAAAGAATTGTTGTAAACGCTGAAAACTGATTTTGTTTTTTTGAAGATGGGGTCTTTTTGGTATGTGGTTTTCAGATACATAGGGATAAGCGAAGTCATCCAATCGCTGCAGTGCACAATATCGGGTGACCATCCTAGTTTTTTTACTGTTTCTAAAACCCCTTTGCAAAAGAAAATAGCACGATCGTCGTTATCTTCGTAAAAACGCTCTTCCTTGTCGTGAAATACGTGTTTGCGTTGAAAATAGTCTTCGTTATCTATGAAATAAACTTGAAGCTTTGCATTGGGAATGGAAGCCACTTTGATAATCAAAGGCTTTTCTTCGTCCCCTACGGTTATGTTAATGCCCGAAAGGCGCACAACCTCATGCAATCTGTTCTTTCTTTCGTTGATAAGTCCAAAGCGGGGGACAAGAATTCGTATTTCCATGCCCATTTCTTGCATGGCTTGAGGAAGGGTTCTGACAAAATCGGCAACTTCGCTAGTTTTTAAGAAAGGATTAATTTCGCTGGCCACATATAAAAGTCTTAATTTACTAGACATAAGGTAGCTGGGGTTTAGAGTAAAAACGATTCGGCTATACGTTTCGTGCAAGCCGAATACAAAATTATATAAAAAAATCCCCTTTTTCAATAGCAATCGTCAAACAAACTTTTAGTTTTGCCCCAAACTGCCTTTTCGAATAGTAGCGTGAATGTTTATAGAACGGCTCAAGAATATATTTCGGCCAGGAAACTTTTCTCTGGTTCATTAGGTTTTGTGCCCACCATGGGCGCATTGCACGACGGACATTTGTCTTTGGTGACAAGATGTAAAGCCGAAAATCAAAAAACGGTTTGCAGTATTTTTGTAAATCCTATACAATTCGACAATCAGGAAGATTTTTCCAAGTATCCTCAGCATTTGGAACAAGATTTGAATTTGTTGGAAAAAGTGGGTTGCGATTGGGTTTTTGTCCCCTCTGCTCAAGAAATGTACCCTTCGGTTCCCAAACTGAAATTTGATTTTGGCGCTTTGGAAAAAGTAATGGAAGGCAAGCAACGTGTCGGGCATTTTAATGGTGTTGCCATTGTGGTGTCCAGGTTGTTTCATGTTATTCAGCCCTCCGTGGCTTATTTCGGTCAAAAAGACTTGCAGCAAACAATTATTGTCAGGCAATTAATTCAAGATTTAGGATTTCAGATACAAATGCAAGTGTGTGATACATTGCGCGAAGAAAATGGCTTGGCGATGTCTTCTCGAAATGTGCGTTTAAGTACCAGGGCCAGAAATGACGCAGCTTTGTTGTATTCTACCCTTTTGCAAGCGA
>DMUD01000150.1:0-287 GCA_003476475.1 Cytophagales bacterium
TGCGTTGGTTTATTTTAAAAATATTTATTACAAATAATTTTAATAAATTTATCAATTTAAACCACTTTTTTAGGCCTTGCTTCAAGATAATTTTTCTATTTCTTTGGTGAAACTATTTATTAAACGATTTTTGCAGCCTTTTACTAAAACCGAGAAATGGCAAGAAGAGATAGGTACGTCGATTTGATAGAACAATCATTTTACTTTCCCACAGAAGAATTTACTGTCATAAACAACGAGCTTTTTTTTCACGGGGTGCCTTTGATGAAAATAATCAAAGAATATGG
>DMUD01000150.1:510-2770 GCA_003476475.1 Cytophagales bacterium
TTTTTTTTTTTTTTTTTTGGGGTGTTTTTTTTTTATGAAAATAATCAAAGAATATGGCACTCCTTTGAAACTTTCTTATTTACCCAAAATATCTCACAATATTCAAGATGCTAAAAGGTATTTTCGAAATGCCATGCAAAAAGCCAATTACAGGGGAGACTACACTTATTGTTACTGTACCAAAGCCTCTCATTTCGAGTTTGTGCTTAAAGAAGCCTTGAAGAACGATGTACACATTGAAACTTCTTCCGCTTTCGATATTCAGATAGTGCGCAACCTGTACAAGCAAAAACTTATTGACAAGAAAACGTATGTGTTGTGCAACGGCTACAAACGTGAACTTTACACCAAGTATGTGAGCGAGTTGGTAAACGATGGCTTCGAAAATGTAATCCCTATTTTAGACAACATCAAAGAAATAGACGAGTATGACAAATTGATGAATAAAAATTGCAATGTTGGCATTCGTTTTGCTTCAGACGAGGAACCAAAATTTGAGTTTTACACTTCGCGTTTGGGAGTTCGCCAAAATGATATCATTCGGTTATACAAGGAAAAAATAGAGCAAAACCCGAAGTTTACTTTGAAAATGCTCCATTTTTTCATAAACACTGGCATAAAAGACACGGCATACTATTGGGGCGAACTCACCGATTTCCTTAATACGTATTGCGAGCTTAGAAAAGTATGCCCTACCATAGATTCTATCGATATTGGAGGAGGATTGCCTATCAAAACCAGTCTCGAATTCAAGTACAATTACCAGTTTATGATTGAACAAGTAATTGAGACAGTAAAAGAAGTATGTACCGAAAACGGTGTGCCCGAGCCCAACATATTCTCTGAATTTGGCTCGTACACGGTAGGGGAGAGCGGTGCCGTGTTGTATTCCCTGCTCGACCAAAAATTACAAAACGACAAAGAAGTGTGGTACATGATAGACGGTTCGTTTATCACCAACTTGCCCGATATGTGGGGTATCAATCAGAAATTTATATTGTTGGCGGTAAACCACTGGGACAAGAAATACAAAAAAGTACACTTGGGCGGTCTTACTTGCGACAGCCAGGATTATTATTACACCGACGAACATTCGGCCGATATTTACTTGCCCGTTTTGGACGAGAAAGATCCAAAGAAGCAATACATTGGGTTTTTTCACACAGGGGCATATCAGGAATCGTTGGGCGGTTATGGCGGCATTCAGCATTGTTTGATACCGGCGCCTAAGCACGTACTGATAGACCGTGACGAAGATGGGGAAGTGGTGACTAGGCTTTTTGCCAAAGAGCAAGATAGCGACGGAATGCTCAAAACCTTGGGTTATACCAAGTAAGGCTGTTTATTTCTTCAAAAAGTTAGTTGCCAATTCGAGGGTTTCTTTTAGGGATATTTCCAAATTGGCGTTCATAAGTATGGTGTCGAATTGACTTCTGTATTCGCGTTCAGAGCGCGCTTTCGCCAGTCTTTGCTGTATTTTTTCTTCCGATTCGGTGGCGCGGCGACGCAGTCTTGCTTCCAAGTCCTCAAAATCGGGGATATCTACATACACCGCCAAGGCTTTTTCGCCATAGGTTTTTTTTAGCTTCAATCCGCCTATGACGTCCACATCAAAAACTACATCTTTGCCTTCTGCCCACAGGCTGTCTATTTCCGATTTTAGGGTACCGTAATAAGTACCTTTGTACACTTCCTCCCATTCGGCAAATTCATGGTTTGCGATTTTTGCTTCAAATGTTTCTTGTGAGTAGAAATAATAATCTTTTCCGTTTAATTCCTTGTCTCCTCTGGGCTTGCGCGTGGTAGCCGAAATAGAAAACCCCAAAGTGGGAATATTTTGAAGCAAATGATTGACTAAAGTAGTCTTGCCCGAGCCTGAAGGGGCAGAAAAAATAAGAAGCTTTCCAGACATTTAAAAATATTTGATATGCTAATAGTTATATTTGATTGCTGTTTTGGGTCGAGATTTTTTGAAGGATGGCTTGGCTCAAATGAGGTGGAGTGTCTTGACAGCAGTTTAAGGATTTTAGTTTTTCCCTGATGCATTTTTCTAATTCATATTTGCTATTGGAAAACTGACAACGTCGAATTCTGTCCATTACCATTTTTTGTTGTTCGGGAGTGGCTTCGCCGTCCAACATCAATTCTACTGCTTCAAGAAACATTTTTCTGTCTTCGTGATCGCTTTTTTTTGTGTAAGCAAACCACTTTCCGATAAAATTAAACATACAGTGTAAAATTACATTTTCCCATATTTTTT
>DMUD01000116.1 GCA_003476475.1 Cytophagales bacterium
CAATAGTAACGGCATCGAAGTGAAGGTTTTGAAAGAAAGCCTTGGCATACATGTCGGTAGTGTTGCCAATGTCGCCGCGTTTTGCATCGGCTATGTTGAAGGTTTCTTTAGGCAGGTATTCGGCTGTTTTTTCCAAGCTTTCCCAGCCTTTGCTACCCAACGCTTCGTAGAAAGCCGTGTTTATTTTGTAAGAAACACAAAAAGGGAGTGTGGCGTCAATAATCTGCTTGTTGAATTCGAAAAGAGGGTCTTTGGAGGTGAGTAGATATTTCGGAATCTTCTGAATATCCGTATCCAATCCTACGCACAGGTATGAATTCTTCTGGCGTATTTGCGAGACAAGCTGTTTGCGGGTCATGAAACGTTAATTCACAATTATAAATGGATAATTATCTAAGGTCCACTACTTCCACACCTTTGTGTTTGTTTTTATCAAATATAAAAAACTTGTCATCTATTCCAGGCGGATTCGGTGAAAATTTCGTGATGTTGTACACATACCGATTGCCCGTTTTTTCAAACATTTTCCAGCTTTTTATCGATTTATCTTTTTTGCTGACGGTAATCCTAATCTTGAAGATTTTTTTGCTTTTGTCTTCTGGTACTAGGTCAATAATTTGCGCACTGGCAGTTTCTTCAGCAAGAAGGTATTTGTAGCCTTTTTGGTAAATGGTGTAAATATTGTTGGGGGTAATGTCTTCGGCATCGGGTTCATAGTTTGAAACATTTACTTCGTTTTCTTCTTTCAGAAATGTCCAAACTGTGGTGCCATTGTTTATTACCTCTTGGTTGCCCAATTTGATTTTGAATTTTTCGCCTTTTACAAAAATTTCACCGGTAATGGTTTCGTTTTTGCCAGCCGATGGACTTTCCAATACATAAGAGAAGTCGGCTTTGAAGGCCTTGATACTCTTGTATTTTTTACTCATTTCATTGAGAATGGCTTCGGCTTTGGGGTCGTGTTGGGCATAGGTCTTAATGCCTGTAAGTAAGACAAGTATTGTGAATAAGAAGCAAGATGTTTTTTTCATTAGTAGGTATCGGGTTAGCAAATTTAACGGCTTTTGCGGTAGAGTAAAAACCAAAATATGGGTTTGTAAAAACGGATTACACAATTCCTTTTTCTTGCAAGAGAACAGACAAGCTCATTTCGTCGAGGATGAACACTTCGCGCGCTTTACTTCCTTGGCTAGGGCCCACAATTCCAAGCGCTTGCAGCTGGTCCATTATTCTACCTGAGCGGTTGTAACCCAATGCCATTTTTCTTTGAATTAGAGAAGTACTGCCCATTTGGTGCACCACAATAAGTCGGGCTGCATCGGCCAAAAGAGGATCGACATCGGAAGAATCGAAATCATTTGGGTCACGTTCCTCATCATCACCTGAAAATTCAGGAAGTTGGTAAGCGGTAGGATAACCTCGTTGCTGACCAATAAAATCGCATAGCCTCTCTACTTCGGGGGTATCTATAAAAGCACATTGAAGTCGGGTTACGTCGCTGTTTACTTTTATGAGCATGTCGCCATAGCCAATCAATTGGTCAGCTCCTCCTTCGTCCAAAATAGTTCTTGAATCTATTTTTTGGGCTACTTTGAACGAAACCCTGGCGGGGAAATTGGCTTTAATGATACCCGTGATTACGTTTACCGAAGGTCTTTGGGTGGCCAATACCATGTGTATGCCTACCGCCCTTGCAAGCTGCGCGATGCGTGCAATAGGCGTTTCTACTTCTTTGCCGGCTGTCATCATCAAGTCGGCCAACTCGTCGATTACTACCACTATATAAGGCAAGTAACGATGGCCTCTAGTAGGAAGTAGTTTCCGTTCAATAAATTTTCCGTTGTATTCTTTCAAGTTCCTACAACCGCCATCTTTTAGCAGGTCGTAGCGCGAATCCATCTCGATGCAAAGCGAGTTGAGCGTGTTCACTACTTTTTTGGTGTCGGTAATGATGGCTTCTTCTGTATTTGGCAGCTTGGCCAAGAAATGTTTTTCAATTTTACTAAAAAGGGAAAGTTCTACCTTTTTGGGGTCGACCAACACAAATTTGAGCTGGGAAGGGTGTTTTTTGAAAAGGAGAGAAGCAAGTAACATGTTTAGCCCCACAGATTTGCCTGTGCCAGTAGCACCAGCCATGAGCATGTGGGGCATTTTGCTCAAATCGACCATAAACAAGTCGTTTGAAATGGTTTTGCCAAACATCACAGGCAATTCCATGTCGCTTTTCAAAAATTTATCGGAATTGAAAACGGCACGTACCTGAACCATTTCACGGTTCTTGTTCGGTACTTCAATTCCTATGGTACCTTTTCCGGGCATGGCCGCTATAATACGAATGCCCAAAGCCGCCAAACGAAGGGCGATGTCGTCTTCTAAACTTTTGATTCGTGAAATACGGGTGCCAGCATCGGGAATAATTTCATAAAGAGTAACAGTAGGCCCAATAGTGGCTTTGATGGAAGTAATGCCAATGCCGTAGTGACCAAGTGTTTCTACAATATTGTCTTTGTTGGCTTCTAGTTCTTCTTTGGTTACTTGCACGCGTGCAGCTTGCACTTCGTTCAGCAATTCTAACGGTGGGTATTGATAGGAAGATAAGTCTAAGGTTGGGTCGTAATTTTCTATTCCTTCCGTGGTTACAATGTCTGAATCGGGTACTATAAATTTGTCTTCTACCACCACTTTGATAGGTTCGCTAGAGACATGCACTGGTTCGGGTAGCGGGGGTGCTTCTTCTACACCTTCTATTTCTAATTCTAAATTTGAGATTGTGTTTTTTTTGTTTTTTGTCTCGTTTGTACTTTTCACAACCCACTTTTCCAACCCAGCTTCTTCCAACTCAAGTTCCTTGTTTTCGTCGGTTTCATTTGGTTCTACTTCTTCCTCTTCATCCGAAACATCTAATACGGGGTTTGCGTCTGCATTTTCATACGTTGCTTTTTTTCCAAATTCGGTAATGTTGAAAAAATAGACTACAAAAACGAGCAGTAAAAGCCCAAGAATCATGAAAGTGCCAATTCCGGCGAAACTTTGGAAATAAAGTGCCAGTTCGTAACCAATGATTCCGCCAAAGAAACTGACGGGGTTTTCGCCATCGGTGACCAAAGCCAAATATCCGCACAATGTACTGAGCCAAAGCATGAAAAAAGTGGAGAACGCCAAAATTGGCCCAAATGGTAAAAGGTGCTTTCTGAAAATGATTTTGTAGCCAACTAGGAAGAATGTGGGCGTGCACAAGAATGCCGAAACTCCCACTCCTTTGAAAATAAAGTAATGTGATAGGATGGCCCCAAACAAACCGAGCCAGTTTTCGGCCTCTAAACCAGACTCCCTCATTTCAGAGTCCCAAATAGATTCCACCACGCTTTGGTCGGCTTTGCCAGTAAAAAGGTAGGAGAGAAGCGAGATAAACAAAAAGAAAGAAAAGGTCATCAGAAAGAAGCCAATGCTTACATGTAGCCTTCTGTCGCGAAAGAAGCCAAACTTTGGCAAAGAAACATCCTTGGTTTTTTCAGCCGAAGGTTCTTCTGCCTTTGTCTTTTCGACTTTTTTA
>DMUD01000272.1:0-136 GCA_003476475.1 Cytophagales bacterium
ATTGAGAATGGTTTCTAGCGTTTTCAGCTTTTTTTGACACTTTTACAAGGCCACGGTACGAGTTTTGGCTAAATCCTGCCGAGATGCCTTTTGACACAATTCTACTTCGGGTGTTTTTACCCAAATGAATCATTTT
>DMUD01000272.1:258-7886 GCA_003476475.1 Cytophagales bacterium
ATGTAAGGGAAGGTATGTGCTCCACATTGGTCGCCCATCAGGAGAGAGTCACATTGGGAGAAATTGCGGGCATTGTGTGCACGCTTCATCACCTGAACCTGTCCTCGGTAGGAATTTTGAGATTTACCTGCAGAGATTCCTTTAGAAACAATTCTTGATTTGGTGTTTTTACCGATGTGGATCATTTTAGTTCCTGTATCGGCTTGCTGGTAGTTGTTGGTTACGGCTACTGAATAAAATTCACCAATAGAATTGTCGCCTTTCAAAATTACACTTGGGTATTTCCAAGTGATGGAAGAACCGGTCTCTACTTGTGTCCAAGAGATTTTTGCATTTTCGCCAGCGCAAATACCCCTTTTCGTCACAAAATTGTAAATGCCACCCTTTCCATTCTTATCTCCAGGATACCAGTTTTGTACCGTTGAATACTTTATTTCCGCATTTTTTTGTGAAATAAGTTCCACAACGGCAGCATGTAGCTGATTTTCATCGCGCATGGGAGCAGTGCAACCTTCAAGATAACTTACATAACTTCCCTCTTCCGCTACAATCAATGTGCGTTCAAACTGTCCAGTTTCTTTGGCGTTGATACGGAAATAAGTAGATAATTCCATGGGGCAACGAACACCATTTGGAACAAATACAAAAGATCCGTCTGAAAAAACGGCTGAATTTAGCGCGCTGTAATAGTTGTCGGTATAGGGTACAACCGAGCCCAAGTATTTTTTTACCAAATCGGGATGATGTTCAATGGCCTCGCTCATAGAGCAGAAAATAATACCCAATTCTGCCAGCTTGTCTTTGAAAGTGGTGGCAATAGAAACACTATCAATTACTGCATCTACTGCTACTCCCGAAATTCTTTTTTGTTCATCGAGCGAAATACCTAATTTTTCAAAGGTTTTCCGAAGTTCAGGATCAATCTCGTCCAAACTGTTCAAATTAACCTTTTGTTTTGGGGCGGAATAATATATTACGTCTTGAAAATTAATTTCTGGAAAAACTACATTTTGCCATGTAGGCTGTTCCAACTTCAGCCAGTGCTTGTAGGCTTTCAGACGATATTCGAGCATCCATTCCGGTTCTTTCTTTTTGGCCGAAATAAAACGAACTATTTCCTCAGAAAGACCTTTGGGAGCTGAATCGTTTTCTATTAAGGTCTCGAAACCATACTTGTATTCAGAAGAGGTGATTTCTTCTAATATATCAACACTTTTTTCTGACATGAGCTAAATAGTGCTTGTTTAGAATTGTTCTATTTTCAAAAGTAAGTAAAAAATGTGTTTTTTCGTATATTGAACAAATATTCTGTTTTTGATCAGAAAATTATAGCGTAATTTTTTACTTTCCAATTTTAACACAATCACAATATTACCTAAAATACTTTGAAATAAAAGCTAAATCGCCAAAGGGCGATTGATGTTTTCTTGTAAAGATATAAAGGTCTCGGTGCGTTGAATACCCTCAAGTTTTTGTATTTTGTTGTGTAGTACATAGTGCAAATGTTTGGTGTCGCGACAGACTAGTTGAACAAAAATGCTGTAATTACCTGTTGTGTAGTGAGCTGTGGTGATTTCTGGTATATTTTTAAGTTGGTTAATTACAATATCGTATAAATCGCTTCTTTCTAGGTATATACCCAAAAAAGCAACAATATCATAACCTAATTTGGTGTAATCGATTTGTATTTTAGTTCCTTTTACTACGCCCCATTTTTCCATTTTTTTCATGCGAACATGCACCGTGCCCGGGGATACAAATACTTTTTTGGCTATTTCGGTGTAAGGAATAGAGGCGTCTTCTTGCAGAAGCGAAAGGATTTTTAAATCTACATTGTCAAATTCATAATTTTCCATTGTGATAAATAACCCATATTGCGATTTTCGTAAAAATAATTGATAAAATTAGATGGGGTGTAAAAATTATAACAATTTGTTAAATATTTTGGTTGAAAAATTAGAACTTACTATTTTTGTAACGAATTAAGGGGGTTGCCCCGAAATTTAAAATGTAGGGTGTTGAAATTGGCAGACATGCCCTCCTGTCTCGGGGGTGGAGAACTAGAAATAAACGCAGGGTAACGGGTTGACCACTAAAGTTGTCTTTTGTCCTGTAGCTAATCTCTCCGTGGTGGTTCGAATCCATCCTCTACAGCTAAAGCCGTGCTATGTAGTACGGCTTTTTAATTTTGTAGCACAAGAATCTTTCACTTTTAATAGGCTACAAAAAAAATGTAATTTTATGCTTTTAATTAAGCTTTGGTGAAGAATAAAGCGCAGCTTTTTTGTTTTTTCTATATTATTTTCAGTTTAGTTGCCTATTCTCAGGAAACTATTATTAAAGGTCGTGTGATAGATGCAGATAACGGAGAAGGCATTCCTCTTGCAAACGTATTCTTTAAAAACAGCAAAATTTCGTCCACAACTGATTTTGATGGCTATTATGTAATTTCCACAAATACCCCGCCATCCGATTCTCTTACGGCTATTTACATGGGATATAAAGTTTTAAGCCGTAAAATTAAAAGAGGAGAGACGCAGGTGTTAAACTTCACGCTTTATGGTGAATTGGTCGAGCTGAAGGAAGTAGTAGTGACTGCCAAGGAAAACCCTGCTTACAACATTATCAGAAAAGTGGTGGCAAATAAAGACCTAAATGACCGCCGAAAGCTAAATGCGTACCAGTATGAAATGTATAAGAAAGTAGAGGTAGACCTTGAAAATATATCGAACAAGTTAAAAAATAAATGGTACATGCGTGGTATAAGCAGGGTGCTAGACAGTGTGATGCGTATGAATGACGAAAGTGGGAAAGTACTCATTCCGATGTATATATCTGAAACGATTGAAGATTATTTCTATCGTTTGGAACCCAAAATGAGTAAAGAAATAGTGCGTGCCAAAAAACTGACTGGTATAGGAATGGACGACAATAGTATTCTTTCTCAGCTCATCAATACTTCTTTCTACGATTATAATTTCTACGAAAATAGGATTGTAATTATGAATAAAGATTTTGTGTCGCCAATTGCTGATGGTTGGTCTAATTACTATGAATACATATTAGAAGATAGCATGTACATTGGCGAGCAATGGTGTTATAAAATTGACGTGACTCCAAAACGAAAACAGGATTTGGCATTTGAGGGAAAAATTTGGATTGCAGATTCTTCATGGGCACTGAAGCAGGCCAACCTGAGCATAGGAACAGAGGCCAACTTGAACTTTATAGACGGTATTAAAATAAACCAAGAATTGGCACAGACCAAATCTGGTCCATGGTTACCTGTGAAAAGTAGGTTGGTGGTAGATGTGGGGCAGTTGGGTGACAGTTCGGCTGGAATGTTGTTGAAATTTTATATTTCGAACAAAAATATTGTGGAAAATCGGCCGCATACAAGCGATTTTTACAGAGAAAAATACACCATAGCCGATACCGCAAACGAACATGCCAAAGATTATTGGGTGAAAATGCGTCATGACTCTCTCACTGCCAGCGAAAAACAGGTGTATGTGATGATTGATTCCATCAAAAAAGTACCCATAGTGCGTACATACATCGAGACCATTGATTTTTTTGTAAATGGATATTACGAGACGAAAAAAGTAGACTTTGGGCCTCTGTTATATGTATATTCATTCAACAATGTAGAGGGCAATCGTTTACAAGTTGGTATGCGAAGTAATAGTTTTTTGTATAAAAATTGGCTTCTGGTGGGACGTGTGGCATATGGCACCCAAGATGAAAAGTGGAAATATCAGGGTATAGCTGAATATATTTTCAGGCGAAAAAGCTGGTCGTTGGCAGGGCTTGAACATCAGCACGACATTGATCAGGTAGCGCTCAGTACCGATAATAAATTTGAGAACAGTCTTTTTTTAGCCTCTACACGTTTTGGCAACATGCAAAGGAGAAGACCATATTTCAACACCTTCACAAAAGTGTATTTGCAATCGGATTTGTTTCGCGGGTTTATGCAAAAAATCAGTTTCAAACATTTAGAATTCGACCCACTATATCCTTTTGCCTATTACGCGCAGTACGTCAATCCAGCCAGTTCGGACATTTACCGAAGCTTCCAAACCTCCGAATTTGTGTTCGAATCGCGCTATGCTCGAAATATTACACTGGTCAAAAACGGAAATCAACGCACACAAGTGGGATTGAACCGAGACCCGACTTTTACTTTCAAGTACACCTTAGGCGTTTCAAATGTGCTGGGCAGCGATTTGTCTTACAATAAGTTTTTCTTCAACGTAACTCAGGTCAAGAATGTTGGTTTGCTTGGCAGGCTTAAATATTCTTTTAGCATGGGTTGGACACCCGATGCGGTGCCATATCCAATTTTGGAAAACCACTTGGGTAACCAAACCTTTTTTTTAAACTACGATTCCTACAATCTGATGAACTTCTTTGAATTTACCAGTGACAAATACACTTCTTTGCATTTGGAACATCATTTCGACGGATTGTTGTTCAATCGTCTTCCGCTGTTTAAAAAATGGAAATGGCGCGAAGTGGTAAACGGCCAAATACTTTTTGGGTCGGTAACAGACAAAAACTACTTCATAATACCTGCCGAATATCCTAGTTTTAGACGTTTAACAATCGACAAACCCTATGCCGAAGTTTCGTATGGTATAGAGAATATTTTCAGGTTGGTACGTATCGATTTTATCCACCGTCTCACGTATCTTGAAAACCAAAACGAGATTTCAGGATCAGCTGTCAGAAAGTTTGCCGTAAAAGTAGGCTTGCAGTTTACCTTATAAATATTGAAAAAAAAATGTTACATATTGTTAGCTTTTTGGCTTTTCATTGCCTGTAGCCCAATTGTAGATACCAGTCCACAGTTTGCCGATAGTGGCATGTTTGATATTTCAAAAGCCATTGAGTATTTAGACAAAATCATAGAGCACGACCAAAAAAATGCAGAAGCTTTATTTCAAAGAGCGAAATTAGAACTTCAGTTGGGTAGAACGTCTAAAGCCAAATCAGACATATTGGCAGCCTTGACCGAAGACCCATTGAATCTTAATTTTTTGCTTTTAAAAGCAAAAATTTGCGAACAAATGGGGCAGTTACAGGAGTCGTTACGTACTATCGAATTTATTCAGGAAAAAGGCATGAACCTTTCAACAGTTGAATCTCAATTATTTGCTTCTGATATATACATGAAATTCAACAACTTGAGCAAGGCCGATTATTATTTGCAAAAGGCTGCTTCAAATGCACCGCATTTTCCCAACGTCTTGTTTCAACGTGCACGTTATTACGCGCTTGGCCACGATACGTTGAAAGCCATGTCTTTTTACAAATTGCTTTTTCAAAAAGATAGTACACATGCAGATGGATTGATGGGCGTTTCGGAAATTTTTTTTACAAAAAATCAGCCCGATTCATGTCTTTATTTCTTATCTAAAATCCAGGAAAATAAAAATTTAGTTTACAACATACTGATTGCTAAAACGTTGATGGCATTGAATAGATTGGATAGTGCTTCGTATTGGTGGGAGGTCGCATTGCAACAGTCCCCGCGTTTGGCTGAGGCGCATTATGAGCTTGGAAAATATTATTTAGTTAAAAAAAATTATTCCATTGCGCGTGCTCATTTAGCTTCTGTACCCGAAAATGAACGATCAAAATATGTAGATTTTTCTTTGTTATTTGCCAAAGTTAGTTACAATTTGTCCGATTCTGCCAATGCCGCTTACTATTTTAAAAAAGCATTAGAATTGGATTCCAGTCTTTTTCGCCAAGAAAAGCAAATCGTGAAAAAAAAATCGAAAATATTTATAGATTCAGCTAAGTAACATGTATCAAGGAAGAAACAATAGACCCAATTTGCCTTTTACCAAGAAAAAACCAAATGAACATGACATGGTCTTTGGTATTCGACCTGTTCAAGAGGCTTTACGTTCAGGCAAAGAGCTGGATAAATTGTTTGTAGAAAAGGCATTGAAGAGTCCTGTGGTGGATGAAATTGTGTCTTTAGCGCGTGAGCAAAATGTGTATATTCAATATGTTCCCGAGGAAAAACTAAATAGACTCACTCGCAAGGCACACCAAGGAATTGTGGCATTTGTTTCGATAGTAAATTATGCAAAAATTGAAAATATTGTGATGGATATTTTTGCCAACGGCCAAGAACCTCTCATTCTTGTGTTAGACGGGGTTACCGATGTGCGAAATTTTGGTGCCATCAGTCGTTCTGCCGAATGCGCTGGTGCACACGCCATTTTGATACCAGTGAAAGGCTCGGCCCAAGTAAATAGTGATGCACTGAAAACTTCTGCTGGAGCATTGAACTACATACCTATTTGTAAATCAGATGATTTGTACAAATCTGTTCGTTATTTGAAAGATTCTGGTCTGACAGTAGTAGCCTGTACCGAAAAGGGTAAAGAAAAAATATACGATACACCGCTCAAAGGTCCTTTATGTTTAGTGGTAGGGTCTGAAGAAACCGGAATTTCGAATGCGGTGATGAGTTTGGCCGATTATACTTCCTACATTCCATTGTTAGGAAAAGTAGAGTCGCTGAATGTGTCGGTGGCTTCTGGGGTTTGCCTTTTCGAAACCTTGAGACAACGAAATATATAAGTATCCATTTTATGCATCTTTCCGAAAAGATAAAAGCAATTGTGCGCGATGTGCCTGATTTCCCAAAACCAGGTATCATATTCAAAGATATAGTGCCACTTTTTTCCAATCATGATCTTTGCAAAGAAATGGTGACTGAATTGGCCGAACAATTCAAGCAAATAAAAATTGAGGGAATTGCTTGTATAGAAAGTCGAGGTTTTTTTCTGGGAATGATGATTGCCCAAAAATTGCAAGTGCCTTTTATCCCATTGCGTAAAAAAGGGAAACTTCCTTACAAAACCGTTTCAGTCCAATATGATTTGGAATATGGAAGTGAAACATTAGAGATGCACATCGATTCTGTTAGGTCTGGTCAGCATATTTTAATTCACGACGATTTGTTGGCAACAGGGGGTACTGCGTATGCGGCAAGCCAACTCATTCAAAATGCAGGCGGAAAAATTGCTGCTTTTGCATTTATCATTGAATTGGGTTTTTTGCAAGGAAAAGAAAAACTACTTGCTGTAAATGAAAATGTGATTGCATTGGCTGAATATTAAAGACTTTTGAAATTTGAATTACTTTAAATTAAACATTGACATGGCTCGTTTCCTGTTTCTGATTTTTACAGCTTCCTTTTTTCTTTTTTCCTGTTCTGAAAAACAAGAAAAGAAAGTTGAAGAAAGTAGCGGCATCATTTTGCGAAAAACACCCAATTTCAACGCCGATACGGCATATGGTTATGTGGCAGCTCAAACAGATTTTGGGCCAAGGGTTCCCAACTCGCTTGCACACGTGCGCTGTGGCGATTTTTTGGTTAAAAATTTCAAAAGATATGGTTTGCAAGTTGTTGAGCAAACATTTGAAAGGCGTGCATTCGACGGAAAAAACTTGAGATTGCGCAACATAGTGGCCAGCATAAATCCAACGGCCAGCAAACGAATTGTGATTGCATCGCATTGGGATTCCCGACCATTTGCCGACAATTCTAAATTAAATACAAACAAACCAATAGATGGTGCAAACGATGGCGCGAGTGGGGT
>DMUD01000056.1:0-191 GCA_003476475.1 Cytophagales bacterium
GTTGAAGGCGTTTTGATTCCTACCTCCGAAAGAATGACGGCTTGTGTTTCATCACAAGTGGGCTGCTCGCTTACTTGCAAGTTTTGTGCCACCGGTTACATGGAACGAAAGCGCAATTTGGAGGCTTCAGAAATGTACGACCAAGTGGTGCTTATGCGCAAACAAGCTCAGGAACATTATGGAATTCCGCT
>DMUD01000056.1:528-674 GCA_003476475.1 Cytophagales bacterium
TCAAATATTGTGTATATGGGCATGGGCGAGCCCTTGTTAAATTATGCCAACGTGTTGAAGTCCATAGAACTTATTAGTTCAGACCAAGGCTTGAACATGGCTGCGCGGCGTATCACGGTTTCTACCGCAGGCATTGCCAAAATGAT